>NZ_ATUL01000018.1:0-53695 GCF_000420185.1 Thioalkalivibrio sp. ALR17-21
TGCTCCACATCGCCTTCGGTGTGCTGAAGTCGCAGCAGCCGTACCAACCTCGCTGTAGCACCGGTTGCAACCAGTAAGCGAGACACGGTATCTACAGGATTCGTCAGGCATGTGGGAGCGGCCTCGGCCGCGAACGGACGTGCGGGATCGGCAGGTGCCGGATCGGCCAGAGGCTGGCCTCCTGCGGGGGCGGCCGTTGCCGCGCGCCGGCCGGGCCGCTACACTGCGCGCCGCATGTTGCCCCGTGACCGCGTTCGCATCGGGAACCCGCCATATGGCGGGTTTCGCGTTTGCGGGAGCGGGTGGCGACCCGACTCGAATCATTGCCCCTACAGGAGAGCCGCCCCATGGCCGAAGAACGTACCCTTTCCATCATCAAGCCCGACGCCGTCTCCAAGAACGTGATCGGCGAGATCTACAGCCGCTTCGAGAAGGCCGGCCTGAAGATCGTGGGCGCGCGCATGATGCACCTCGATCGCGCCCAGGCCGAGCGTTTCTATGAAGTTCACAAGGAACGCCCGTTCTTCAACGATCTGGTCGAGTTCATGATCTCGGGTCCGGTCATGGTGCAGGTTCTGGAAGGCGAGGACGCCATCGCCAAGAACCGCGACATCATGGGGGCGACCAACCCCGCTGAAGCGGCCCCCGGTACCATCCGTGCCGACTACGCGGTCTCCATCGACGAGAACGCGGTGCACGGTTCCGACGCCGCGGACACCGCCGAACGCGAGATCGCGTTCTTCTTCGGCGATGACGGTGTCTGCCCGCGCACCCGCTGAGGCGATTGCGGTCAAACCGCAGGAGCGTGAAATCGGCCGGAGGGCCGGCCTCCTGCCGGGGCAGGGTTCGACCCGCAGGAGGCCAGCCTGCTGGCCGACCCGGCGTGGCCCGACCGGGCACAGGAGGTTCCCCGGGCGCCCGATCGGCCGGAGGGTCGGCCTCCTGCCGATGGGGGTCGCCCTGTAGGCATGCGGTGCCCGGGCGAAGTACACTGTGGCATCCGCTCCAATCGGTCGTAAGAATGTCCTTGCCCAACCACGTCCCCGTCAACCTGCTGGGTTACAGCCGCGATCAGCTCTCGGAGCTGTTCGGGGAATGGGGGGAGCCGAGCTTTCGCGCCACCCAGGTCGCGAAGTGGATGCATCAGCACGGGGTCACGGACTTCGACGCAATGACCAACGTCTCGCGCAAGCTGCGCGAGCGACTGGCGCGTGAGGCGGAGATTCGGCCGCCCGAGGTCGCGCTGGAAAAGACCTCCGACGACGGCACCGTCAAATGGGTGCTGCGTCTCCCCGATGGCAACGCCATCGAGACCGTCTACATCCCCGACAGCGGTCGCGGCACGCTGTGCGTGTCCTCTCAGGTGGGCTGTGCCCTCGACTGCACCTTCTGCTCCACCGCGCAGCAGGGGTTCAACCGCAATCTGACCAGCGCCGAGATCATCGGTCAGGTGTGGCTGGCCATGCAGCGCCTCCCGGCGCCCGAAGGGCGTCCGCGCGCCGTGACCAACGTGGTCATGATGGGCATGGGCGAACCGCTGGCCAATTTCGATGCGGTGGTCCCGGCGTTGCAGCTGATGACCGACGACAATGCCTATGGCCTCAGCCGCCGGCGGGTGACGGTGTCCACCTCGGGCCTGGTGCCGGCGCTGGACCGCCTGGCCGGGCACACCGATGTCGCCCTGGCTCTGAGCCTGCATGCCCCCAATGACGAGCTGCGGGACCGGCTGGTGCCGATCAACCGGAAATACCCGATTGCCCCGCTGATCGACGCCTGCCGACGGTATGTGGAAGCAACGGGGTCGCACAGCGGGGTTACCGTGGAATACGTGCTGCTGGCCGGGGTCAATGACCGGCCGGAGCATGCGCGCGAGCTCGCGGCGCTGCTGCGCGAGCTGCCGTGCAAGCTCAATCTTATCCCGTTCAATCCGTTCCCGGGCGCGCCGTTCGACCGGCCCTCCGAGGCGGACATCGAACGTTTTGAACGTCTGCTGCAGAAGGCCGGCTATGTGACCACCGTGCGGCGCACGCGCGGCGATGACATCGACGCCGCCTGCGGTCAGCTCGTCGGTCAGGTGGAGGACCGTACCAATCGCGGGATGCGCATGATCCGTCTGCATGCGGAGATCCCGGGAACCGAACGGAGGGCATCGTGATGATGCGCGGTGGCTGGCAGGGGAAGGCGGCCGCAATGCTGGTTGTGGTGGCATTGCTGCAGGGTTGTGCCGGGATGGACCGGCAAACGGGTCGCGATGGCGAAGAAGCGGCGGATATCAATGCGGAGCTCGGCATCGGCTACCTGCGTGAAGGCGAAATGGAACAGGCCGAACGCAGCCTGAAGCGGGCGCTGGAGTTCGACCATCGGCATCCGATGGCCAATCTGGGGATGGCGACGGTGTATGAACGCCGGGGGGCGGTCGACGAGGCGGTCGAGCACTACGAGGTGGCGCTGGCGCAGGACCCGGACGATCCCCACATCCAGGTGAGCACCGGCGCAATGCTCTGCCGCCAGGGCGAGTTCGAGCGGGCCCAGGAGCTGTTCGACAAGGCGATCAACAACGTGGATTACGACCGGCGCGATGTTGCGCTCCTGAATTCGGGGTCCTGTTACGCCGATGCGGGTGAATACGAGCGTGCCGAGCAGCGCCTTCGGGATGCACTGGAACGCAGCCCGGAGAATCCGCGCGCGCTCCTGGAGCTGGCGTCGGTCAGTTATCAGGCGGGCCAGCCGATGCAGACGCGCGCCTTCCTGCAGCGGCTGAGCGGTCGCGGCATCGAGAACGCCGAGACGCTGCTGCTTTGCTATCAGTCGGAGACGGCGCTGGGACGGGATCGCAACGCGAGCGCCTGTGCCGACCGCCTGCGCGAGGATTACCCCGACAGTGACGAAGCCCAACGGCTGCGGCGCCTGGAGCGTGACGGTGGCTGATCGTCGCGACCGGGATCCGGAGCTTGGCCGGGTGGAGGACGTGGATGATACGGCCTCCGGCCGGCCTGCGCTGGGTGGAAAGCCGGGCGCAGGCGCCGGCGAGGAACCGCCGCTGACGGCGGGTCTTTCAACGCGTGATCAGCCGGAGGGTGTTTCGGACGGCGTCGGCGTGAGCGTTGACGACATGGACGACGCTGACGCGCAGCCCGGTCGCGGCCTGCGCGTGGCTCGCGAGGGCGCCGGCCTGGAAATCGCCGAGCTTTCGCGCCGCACCCACCTGGGGCGCGCGCTGCTGGAAGACCTCGAGGCCAATCGCTTCGAACACATCACCCCGGCGTACGTGCGCGGGTATCTTCGGTCCTGCGCCCGGGAACTCGGGGTCGATGCCGAGCCCTGGGTGCAGGCCTACGATCGTCGGGCACCGGCCGAGCCGGCTCCGCGACCGGTCGCCACGCGCAAGCATCGGGCTAACCGGCGCCGCGCGGTGTGGCCGTACTGGGTGGGTGCGCTGCTGGTTGTTGTGCTGCTGGCCGTCGCCACGGTTTTCTGGGCGGAAGACGTCTCCCTGGATGCGCTGCCGGAGTTCGGTACGGGCGATGGCCTGCCGACTCTGGAAACGGAGACCACACCGGACGAGCCGGCAGGGCAAGAGCCCGCTGAAGATCGGCCACAACAAGATGAGCCCGGGGCCGCCACCGAGGGCGACACTGCCCCTGACACGGAAACAGGGACCGTTGAGGCCGAAACGCCGGCCATCGGTCCGCCAGAACCCCTGGCCCGGCTGGAACGTGATCCGGCTGCGGAGGAGGCGTCGGAGGACACCGCAGCGGACACGGGCATGGATACCGTGCCCGAGGATGCGGGGATCGACGAACCGGTCGCGCCGGCCCCGGTGGACGAGGCCGGTGCGGCCGGCGAGGAAACCGAAGTCGTCGAAGTCCCCGAGGAAATCACCGAGGGAACGACCGGGGAGGCCGAATCGGCGCCGTCCGCGGACGGGCGGGCCGAACTGATCCTCGAGATCCGCGAGACCTCCTGGGTGGAGATCCGTGACGCGGAGGATGCGGTAGTGCTGACCGGCGTGCTTTCGCCGGGCACGCGCGAGCAACTGCAGCTGGAACTCCCCGGACGTGCGGTCCTGGGCAATGCCGCCGGCGTCGAGCTCACGCTGAACGGCGAGCCGGTGGCATTTGACGAGCATATCCGTGACGACCGTACGGCCCGCTTCGATCTGGAAGAATAATCAGGCGCGCATCATCCGGCGCGCCCCAACCCGATACCAATCCGATTACACCCGATGAAAGCCATCCGATCCATTCGCGGGATGCACGACATCCTGCCCGACAGCGTTCACCTGTGGCAGCACCTCGAGGACCAGTTGCGCGACCTGCTGACGCGCTACGGTTACCACGAGATCCGCATGCCGCTGGTGGAGGCCACGGAGCTGTTCGCGCGATCCATCGGCGATGTCACCGACATCGTGGAAAAGGAGATGTACACCTTCGAGGACCGCAACGGTGACAGCCTGAGCCTGCGCCCGGAGGCCACGGCGAGTTGCGTGCGCGCCGGTATCCAGCACGGGCTGCTGCACAATCAGGTTCAGCGGCTGTGGTACATGGGTCCGATGTTCCGCCACGAGCGTCCGCAGAAAGGGCGTTATCGCCAGTTCCATCAGGTCGGAGTCGAGGTGTTCGGACTGCCGGGGCCGGACATCGATGCCGAGGTCCTGGCGATGACCGCGCGTCTGTGGCGCATGCTCGGTCTGAGCAACGTGCGCCTCGAGCTCAACACGCTGGGAACCCCGGAATGCCGCGCGCAGTATCGGGAGCACCTCATCGCGCACTTCGAGGCCCATCGCGAGCAGCTGGACGAAGAGGCCCGCAACCGGTTGTACGACAATCCCATGCGTATCCTCGACAGCAAGGATCCGGGGACCCGCGAGGTGGTGGCCACGGCCCCGTCGCTGATGGACCATCTGGACGCGGAATCGCGGGCGCATTTCGATGCGCTCTGCGGTCACCTGGATGCGCTGGGCATCGCCTGGGAGCACAACCCGCGTCTCGTGCGCGGGCTGGACTACTACACCCATACGGTGTTCGAGTGGATCACCGACGAGCTGGGGGCGCAGGGTACGGTGTGCGCCGGTGGCCGTTACGATGGCCTGGTGGAGCAGCTGGGTGGCCGCGGGACGCCGGCAATCGGCATGGCCATGGGGCTGGAACGCCTGGTGGCCCTGCTGGAGGCCCGCGAAGACGCGCCGGCGGCCGGGGTGCCGGACGCCTATCTGGTGGTGCCGGATACGGAACAGACGGGCGAGGCGCTGCGACTGGCCGAGGAACTTCGCGAGGCGCGTCCCGATCTGCAACTGGTACAGCACTGCGGCGGTGGCAGCATGAAATCGCAGATGAAACGCGCGGACCGGCTGGGCGCGCGCGTGGCGCTGGTACTGGGGCCCGACGAGGCCGCGGCGGGTACCGTGACCGTCAAGCCGCTGCGCGGCGAGGGCGGCGAACAGCAGACCGTGGCGCGTGCCGAGCTGTCCGCGCATATGGACACCGCCCTGCAATCCTGAAGGAATACCTGACATGAGTTATCTCACCGACGAAGAAAAGGCGGAACGGATCAAGCAGTGGTGGTCCGACAACGGCATGGCGGTCATCGCCGGGCTGGTGCTCGGGATCGCCGGCCTGTTCGGCTACAACTGGTGGAGCGGTCAGCAGGCCGAACGTGCCGAGCAGGCCTCGGAGATGTACCAGGCGCTGCAGTTCAGCATGCGCGCCGGCCAGTACGAGCAGGCCGACGAAATGGCTCGGCAACTGATCGAACATGGCGGGCGCACGCCCTATGTGGCGCTGGCCTGGGCCCATCGCGCCGAGGTCGCGCTGGCCGGTGGCGAGCAAGAGGCCGCGGTGGCCGCCCTGCGCGAGGCCGTGGACGCCGCCCCGGATGACGGCCATCGTGCGCTGTTCCGTCTGCGGCTGGTGCGTCAGCTCATCCGGACCGAGGCCCTGGACGAAGCCGCATCGGTCCTCGCGACCGTCGAGCACGATGCATTCCGCGGCCTGCGGCTGGAACTCGACGGGGATCTGGCCCGCGCCCGGGGTGACCATGACACCGCCCGCGAGCGCTACCGCGAGGCCCTGGACGCCGGCCACAGCCCGGAATACCTGCAACTGAAATTCGAGGATCTCTCCGCGTGAGGACGCCCGCCGACATGGATCATTTCGCGAAAATTCGCTACGCCCTGCAGTGGTTCGCGGTGGCGGGCCTGGCACTGTCACTGAGTGCCTGCGGCCTGTTTTCCCGGGATGAAAGCGAGCCCCCGGCGGAACTGACCGATTTCGAAGTGCGCGGCGAACCTTCCGAGCGCTGGTCGGCCTCGCTGGGGCGTGGCGGGGATCGCTTCCTCTGGGAGGCCTATCCGGCGATCGAGGACGACCGGGTGTTCGCGGCCGGCGCGGATGGCCGGATCGTGGCGCACGACCGGGAATCCGGGGCCCGCGCCTGGCAGACGCGACTGGACGACGTGCGCATCGCTTCGGGCGTGGGCGTCGGCGAGGGCATCGTGGTTGTGGGGACCCTGGAAGGTCTGGCGATTGCGGTGAGCGATGACGGCGAAGGCGAGCGCTGGCGGAATCAGCTCTCCAGCGAAGTCATCGGGATCTCGGAGGTCGCGTCGGGAATGGTGATCGCGCGCACCAATGACGGGCGGGTGCACGCCATGGACGCGGCAACCGGCGCGGTGCAGTGGACCGCGCTGCGGACTACGCCGGCACTGAGTCTGCGCGGGGCGCACGTGCCACAGATCGTCGGCGGGCGCGTGCTGGCCGGCTTTGATGACGGTCGGCTGATGATGCTGGGCCTCACCCGCGGCAACACCCTGTGGGAGGCGACCCTGGGCGTGCCCACCGGCCGCTCCGAGGTCGAGCGCATGGTGGACGTGGATGGCCATATCCCGGTCTACCGCGGTGCGGCGCTGGGTGTCAGCTACCAGGGGCGCATGGCCGCGGTGGATCTCAATTCCGGCGAGCTCTACTGGGACCGGGAGTTCTCGTCCTATCAGGGCGGGGATGTCTCGATCAGCCGCAACGTGATGGTGGTCAGCGACGCCGATAGCCACGTGCGCGCGGTGGATCCGCGCAACGGCGGGGATCTGTGGGAAAACGCGGGCCTGCGCCTGCGCGGGGTGACCGCGCCGGTGGTTCACGAGGGTTACGCCATCGTTGGCGATTTCGAGGGCTACCTGCACTGGCTCGACCTGGAAGACGGCGAATTCGCCGCCCGCACCCGCGTGGCGCGTGGCGCCGTGGTGGCACGGCCGGTGCTGGCGGGCGATACCCTGTACGTGATCACCGACAACGGTCGGTTGACCGCGATCGACGCGCGCATCGACGAGGACGCCTGATCCCCTCATGATCCCCGTCATCGCGCTGGTCGGCCGCCCGAATGTGGGCAAGTCGACCCTGTTCAATCAGCTCACCCGCTCGCGCGACGCGCTGGTTGCGGACATGCCCGGTCTGACCCGCGACCGCCAGTACGGTATCGGCCGGGTGGGCGAGTTTCCCTACATGGTGGTGGACACCGGCGGCCTGTCCGGCGAGGAAGAAGGGGTCGACCGGGCCATGGCCGAACAGACCCGCCGCGCGGTCGCCGAGGCCGATCACGTCCTGTTCATGGTGGATGCGCGTGACGGTCTGACACCGCAGGACGAGGCGATCGCCGAACAGCTGCGCGCCAGTGGCGCGCGCGTCCGGGTCATCGTCAACAAGACCGACGGCCTGGACGCCGACGTGGTCAGCGCGGAGTTCCACGCCCTGGCCCTGGGCGATGTCACCCCGATCGCCGCGACCCACGGTCGCGGCGTGCGCGGCCTGATGCAGGCCGTGCGGGAAGACGTGGCCCGGGATCGGGAAGCGGCGGGCGGTGAAGGCGAGGGCGCCGGCGACGGCGACGGCCTGGACGTGGACGCCCAGCAGGCCGCGCTGGACGACTGGCCGGGTATCCGTGTCGCGGTGGTGGGGCGGCCCAATGCCGGCAAGTCCACGCTGGTCAACCGGATCCTCGGCGACGAACGGGTGGTCGCCACCGAGGTGGCGGGCACCACCCGCGACAGCATCTTCGTGCCGTTCACGCGCGAGGATCAGGACTACACCCTGATCGACACCGCGGGGGTGCGGCGCCGCGCCCGGGTCCACGAGACCGTCGAGAAGTTCAGCGTGGTCAAGACCCTGCAGGCGATCGAGGCCGCGCACGTGGTGATCATGGTGATCGATGCCCGTGCCGGGCTGTCGGATCAGGATGCCCACCTGCTGGGGCTGGTGATCGATGCCGGCCGTGCGCTGGTGGTGGCCGTGAACAAGTGGGACGGCATGGACCCGGATGATCGCGAGTGGGTCCGGTCCGAGATGCAGCGCCGCCTCGGTTTCGTCGATTACGCGCGGATGCGCCTGATCTCGGCCCTGCACGGCACCAACGTCGGGCACCTGCTGGACGACGTGCGCGAGGCCCACGCCAGTGCGTTCGTGGACATCTCCACCCCGGAGCTGACCCGGTTGCTGGAGGCCGCGGTGGCCGAGCATGCGCCGCCGCTGGTCAGCGGGCGGCGGATCAAGCTGCGCTATGCGCACCAGGGCGGGCAGAACCCGCCGGTGATCGTGGTCCACGGCAATCAGACCCACCGTCTGCCCGGGGCCTACAAGCGCTATCTGGAGAACTTCTTCCGCCGTCAGCTGAAGCTGGTGGGGACGCCCCTGCGGCTGGAGTTCCGTTCCGGGAAGAACCCCTACGCCGGCCGGCGCAACAAGCTCACGCCGCGCCAGCAGCAGAAACGCAAAAGGTTGATGCGTCATGTCCGCAAGCGCTGAGCCCGCCCTGTCGGATTTTGCGCAGGTGGTCGAGCCGTTCCGCGTGATGGACATCCTCGACCGCGCCCAGGCGGCCGAGCGCGCCGGCCGCGACATCATCCATCTGGAGGTCGGCGAGCCGGATTTCGTGACCCCGCGTGGTGTGGTGTCCGCCGGCGAGATCGCCCTGGCCGCCGGGGAAACCCGCTACACGCCGGCGCACGGGCGCGAAAAACTGCGCCGGGCGATCGCGCAGGACTACCGCAACCGCCACGCGGCCGAAGTGGACCCGGAACGGGTCGTGGTCACGTCCGGGGCCTCGGCGGCCATCCTGCTGGCGCTGGCGGCCGGCGTGAATCCCGGGGAGGAGGTGCTTCTGCCGGACCCGGGCTACGCCTGCAACAGACAGTTCGTCGCGGCCCGGGGCGCGCGGCCCCGGCCCCTGGTGGTGTCGGCCGAGGACGCCTGGCAGCCGACCGCCGCCGCGGTGGCCGCGGCCTGGAGCGACACGACCCGCGCGGTGCTGCTGGCGTCGCCGGCCAACCCCACCGGCACCTGTCTGTCGCGCGAGACCCTCGCGGAGATCGTGGCGGTGGTGGAGGCCCGCGGCGGGCTGGTGATCATGGACGAGATCTACGGCCAGCTGGTGTTCGGCGAGCCCGAGCGCAGTGCCGCGGCCCTGCACCCCAACGTGGTGGTGATCAACAGCTTCTCCAAGTATTTCGCCATGACCGGCTGGCGCCTGGGCTGGATGGTGGTGCCGCCCTCGTGGGTCGATCCGGTCCGCCGCCTGGCGCAGAACCTGTTCGTGGCGCCTTCCAGCGTGGCCCAGGCGGCGGCGATGTTCGCCTTCGAACCGGACATCGAAGCGGAACTGCAGCAGCGGGTGCGCGAGCTCGAAAGCCGTCGCGACTTCCTGCTGCAGGCCCTGCCGGAACTCGGCCTGGAGGTGCGCGCACGTCCCGAAGGGGCGTTCTACATCTATGCCGACTGCAGTGCCCATGGCGCGGATTCCGAGGCCCTGTGCGCCCGCATCCTCGACGAGGCAGGCGTCGCGCTGACGCCGGGGACCGATTTCAGTCCATCCGATGGCGCCCGCCATCTGCGCATCGCCTATACCCAGAGCGAGGCCCGGCTGCGCGAAGCGGTGGAGCGCCTGCGCGGCGTGCTGACCTGACCCGGGCGCGAGACCGGGTCAATCTCCGGTTCAGGCCGGGTTCGGTTCCTGCAGCGCCGCCAGCGCGGTGCCCCGCGCCAGACGGGCAGTACCGACCGCGGCCTCGTCTTCCGCCGCCGTACTCACCTCGACCCCGAGGATGCGCGCCCGGATGCGGCTCCAGGCGGGGCTGCGCGCGCCACCGCCGAGGGTCACCACGCGCTGCAGCTCGGGCGCGCCGAGTTCCCGCAACCGTGCATAGCCATCGCGTTCGATGCGCGCGATCCCCTCGAGCAGCCCCTGCAGAAAGCGCGCATCGTCCGTCGGGCGGGGCTCCATGCGGGGCAGCAGATCCGGATCGTTGAGCGGGAAGCGTTCGCCGGGGCCGGGCAGCGGGAGATAGTCCAGGCCGCTGTCGTGTTCCGGATCCAGCGCCGCACCCAGCCGCTCCAGGTCTGCATTGTCGAAGAACTGCTGCAGCACGGCCCCGCCGCTATGCGATGCGCCGCCGGCCAGCCAGCGATCCCCGAGGCGGTGGCTGTACACCCCCAGTTGCGGCGCGAACAGCGGCCGCGGAGAGAGCTGCTTGAGCGCCAGCGTCGAGCCCAGGCTGGTGACGCCGGTGGCGGTATCCGCGACCCCGGCGGCGAGGAAACCGGCAATCGAATCGGTGGTGCCCGCGACCACCCTTGAGGCCGGATTCAGGCCGAGGTTCGCGGCCAGGTCCGGGTCCACCGGGCCCAGCGGGGTGCCCGCCGGCACCACCTCGGGCAGCAGGCCGGTCTCGTCGCCGAGCTCGCAGAGCAGCCATTCCGGCCAGCGGCGCCGGACCACGTCGTAGCCCAGCTTGAGGGCATTGTTCTCGTCCATGCGGTCGTAGTGTCCGCGCAGGCGGCCGGTCAGCCAGTCGGCGGGGTGCAGCACGCGGCGTACGCCGGAGAGCCCGTGTTCCCCGCGCAGCCACAGGAGCTTGGCGGCGGAACTGGAGGCCGAGTGGACCGCGGCCTCGGGCGGGGCCAGGCGCGCCAGGCGGGGCACCGCCGGGGCCGCCCGGCGGTCGTCGTACATCAGCGCCGGGTGGAGCGGGTGGCCCTGTTCGTCGGTACCGAGCAGGGTGCCCGAGGTGCCGTCGATCGCGATGGCGGCGGGTTCACCCTCGAGGCTGTCGGTCAGCTCTGCCAGCACCTCCTGCAGCGCCTCCCACCAGTGCTCCGGCTCCTGTTCGTGCAGTGGACCGTCATGCCGGATACCGGCGGGTTCCAGCGCGCGGCTGGCGGTGGCCCGGCGCCCTCCGTCGGGGTCCAGCAGCACGCCGCGCACCCCCGAGGTGCCGACGTCCAGTCCGATGGCCCGGGGCGGGTGCACGGCGATGTCAGTATTCAGTGCCCTGCGGGCTGCGCGTCGGCGGCGGCAGGGTCACGCTCTCCGGCGGGGTCCAGCCCTCCTGACGGTGTTCCGCGACCACCGTGGTGTAGATCCCGCCGCGCACGTAGAAATTTGCGGTCAGGCGCATGAACCGCGGATCGGTCGCGGCCACCAGGTCGTTGAGGATCTGGTTGGTCACGGCCTCGTGGAACGCCCCTTCGTTGCGGAAAGACCACATGTAGTTCTTCAGCGATTTCAGTTCCACGCAGCGCTGGTCCGCCACGTACTGCAGATGCAGCTCGGCGAAGTCCGGCTGCCCCGTCGCCGGGCACAGGCAGGTGAACTCCGGGATCCGGATGTAGATCGCGAAGTTGTTGTCCGGGGAGGGGTTGTCGAAGGTGTCCAGGGTCTTGCTCGGCTGGCTGGGCATGAATGCGTTCTCGTGTTTCGGCTGTTTTTGCGTGCGCGGTTGGAGAAGCGAGTCGCGCGCGAGTTCCCGTCGGGGTCACGTTCGACCTGTAAGCGTGTACCATTCTACGCCCGTACACCCCAGGCTGCGGAACACCCAGGATACCGACGTGCGCCTTGCCCGAATCAAGCTGGCCGGCTTCAAGTCCTTCGTGGACCCCACCACCCTGGTGCTGCCCGGCAACCGGGTAGGCGTGGTGGGCCCCAACGGCTGCGGCAAGTCGAACACCATCGATGCCGTGCGCTGGGTGATGGGCGAATCCTCGGCCAAGCATCTGCGCGGGGATTCCGGCGAGGACGTGATCTTCAACGGCTCCTCCAGCCGCAAGCCCGTGGGGCAGGCCAGCATCGAGCTGGTGTTCGACAACTCCGAAGGGCGACTGGGCGGCGAATACAGCGCCTACACCGAGATCGCGGTCAAGCGCGCGCTCACCCGCGACGGGCAGTCGAAGTACTACCTGAACGGCCATCGCGCGCGCAAGCGCGACATCGTGGACCTGTTCCTGGGCACCGGCCTGGGGCCGCGCAGCTACGCCATCATCGAGCAGGGCATGATCGCGCGGCTGATCGAGGCGCGTCCGGAGGACCTGCGCACCTATCTGGAAGAGGCGGCCGGAATCTCCAGATACAAGGAACGCCGGCGCGAGACCGAGAACCGCGTGCGCCACACGCGCGAAAACCTGGAGCGCCTGGACGACCTGCGCGAGGAGGTGGGCAAGCAGGCGGAGCGGTTGAACCGGCAGGCGGCGACCGCGGAGCGCTACCAGCAGCTGGCCGCGGATCGCCGGCGCAAGCGGGCCGAGGCGGTCCTGCTGCGGCTGCAGGCGGAAGAGGCCGCGCTGGAAAGCCGCCGCGCCGAGCTGTCCGCCGCCGAGACCGAACTCGCCCGGCTGCAGGCCGAGGCGCAGAACGCGCGCACCCGCTCCGAGACCCTGCGCCAGCAGCGCGTGGACCGCGAGGCGGCGGTGTCCGAGGCGCAGAGCGCGTACTACGACCGCGCCGCCGAGGTCTCGCGCCTGGAGCAGTCGATTCGCCATGCCGAGGCCGAACTGGAGCGCGAGACGCGCGAACTGGAGGACCTAGACACGCGCATCCGCACGGCGGGCGAGCAGCAGGATGCGGTGGCCGGGCGCATCCGCGAGGCAGAGCGCGAATGCGAGCGCCTGCGCGAAGCGCTGGAGAATGCGGAACGCGAACAGCAGCGCCTGGAGGCCGCCGCCGAGGAGGCCGAACAGGCGGACCAGGCGGCGCGCGAGGCCCAGCAGGAATGGGAGCGCAATCTGGCCGAACCGCGTCAGGCCGCGCAGGTGGCCCGTTCGCGCATGGACAGCGCCGAACAGACCCGCCAGCGCCTTGCGCGCCGGCGCGAGAAACTGGAATCCGAAAAGGCCGCACTGCCGCAGACCCATCCGGGCGAGGAGGCCGAGCGCGTGGAGGGCGAGCTCGCCGGGCTGCGTGAGGCCCTGGAATCCGAGCAGGCGCGCAGTGCCGAGGCGCGCGCCGAGCTGGAACGTCTGGAGGCGGAGCAGGCGGAGGAACAGGAACAGGCCCATGCCGTGGAGCGCGAGCACCGCGAGGTCGCGGGGCGCCTGGCCGGGCTGGAATCCTTCGGTGGCGAGGCCGATCCCGAGGCGACTCGCAAGCGGCGCGAGGAATGGGCCCGGCGCCACGGTATCGACGCCGGCCGCCCGCTGGTCCAGGCGCTGGAGGTCGAGGACGGCTGGGATACCGCGGTGGAGGCGGTGCTGGGGAGCTGGCTGGAAGCCGAGGTGCCCGAAGGTGCCGGCGATCCCCTGGGGCTGGAGGCCGCGGCTCTGGCCGATCTGCCCGAGGCGCCGCTGCGCCGCCTGGATGGCACGGCGTCCGCCGAGCCGGTACCCGACGACAGCCTGGCCGCGCGGGTGCGCGGTCCGGCTGCCGTGCGGCGCTGGCTGGCCGGCATCTACTGCGCCGCCGATGCGCAGGCGGCGCGCGAGCGGGCCCGGGACTGTGGCCCGGGCGAGAGCGTGATCACGCCCGGCGGGACCTGGCTGGGCCCGGGCTGGCTGGCGCATGGCACGCTGGAAGCCGAAGTCAGCGGGGCGGTCGCGCGGGTGCGTCTGGCACGCGAGCTGGAGCAGCAGCGCGATGCCCTGCAGGAGCGCGGCCGGGCGCTGGAGGCTTCACTGGCGGGGCGCAGGGAGCGCATCGGCGAGGCGCGCGAGGCCCGCGACGCGGTGGACGCGCGGATCGCGGAACAGCGCAAGCAGGTGCAGGAGGGCGAGAACCGCGTGCAGCGGCTGCACGATCAGGCGCGGCAACTGGAACAGCAGCAGGCGCGCATCGACCGCGAGCTGGAAGAAGTTGCCGAGGAGGACGAACGCGTACGCACCCAGTTCGACGAGGCCGAGGCCGAACGCAATCGGGCACTCGAGCGTCTGGAGGGTCTGGAGGCCGATCGCGAAGCCGTGGAGGCCCGCGTGGCCGCGACCCGCGAGGCCCGTCAGCAGGCACGCGAGCAGGCCCGTTCGGCACGCGATGCCGCGGGCAAGGCGCGCCTGGCCGAGCAGGAGGCGCGCCATCGGCTGGAGCGCGAACAGAGCGAGCGGGAACGCCTGGAACGCCAGCTGAGCGAGGATCGCGAGCGTCAGGAACGTCTGCGCGAGGGTCTGGAGGGCCGGCGTGCCCCGCTGGAACAGTGGAAGAAGGACCTGCAGGCGGCGGCCGAGGCGCGCCAGGCGGCCGAGAGCGCGCTGACCGCCGCGCGCAGCCAGCTGGACGAGTGCGATCATGCCCTGCGCGAGGTGGCCGGCGAGCTGACGGAGCTGGAGCAGCGGGTGGAGCAGCAGCGTTCCACCTGCGAGGAATACCGGCTGGACCAGCGTTCACGGGCCACGCAGCTGGAACAGCTGCGCGAACAGCTGCAGGAATCCGGATTCGACGCGCGCGAGCTGGCGGCCGAGCTGCCGGAAGACGCCGGCGTGGAGGCCTGGGACCGGGCGATCGCCGAGCTGGACCGGGCGATCGAGAAGCTCGGGCCGATCAACCTGGCGGCGATCGACGAGGCCCGCGAGCTGGAGGAACGTCAGCGCTATCTGGAGGAACAGCACGCCGATTTGATCGAGGCGCTGGAGACCCTGGAGGCGGCGATGCAGCGCATCGACCGCGAGACCCGCACGCTGTTCCGCGAGACCTTCGACAAGGTCAACGCCGGGCTGGGGGAGAAGTTCCAGCGCCTGTTCGGCGGCGGCGAGGCGCGCCTGGAGATGACCGGTGACGACCTGCTGGATACTGGCGTGGCGATCATGGCGCGTCCGCCGGGCAAGCGCCTGTCCACCATCCATCTGATGTCCGGGGGTGAGAAGGCGCTCACGGCTTCGGCGCTGGTATTCGCCATCTTCGAGCTGAATCCGGCACCCTTCTGCATGCTGGACGAGGTGGATGCGCCGCTGGACGAGGCCAACGTGGGGCGTTTCGGCGAGCTCCTGCGGGAGATGTCGGAGCGGATCCAGTTCATCTTTATCACCCACAACAAGTCGACCATGTCCATGGCGGAACAGCTGATCGGCGTTACCATGCACGAACCGGGCGTGTCGCGGCTGGTCAGTGTGGACGTCGACGAGGCCGTGGAAATGGCCGGGGCCTGACGGCGCCGGGCGCAACGAGCGAGGAATTTTCGTGGACTGGATGCGGTTGAGTCTGCTGCTGCTGGGAGTCGTCCTGATCGCGGGGATCTGGATCACGCACCGCATGCGCAGGCGTGCGCGCGAGCGTGACGAGGCCGATGACGCCGGCGACTGGGCCGATGATGCGGTGCATATCCGTGCCGGCGCGCCCGATCCGCTGGACGAGGGCCCCCGCGTGACCGGCGGACGGCGCGAGCCGCATCTCGGCGTGACCTCGCCGGGCCCGGATGCGGAGCCCGATCCGGATGATCCGTTCGAGGCCGCGCCGCGCGGCTCGACCTCCGCGCAGGAACCGGTCAACGACATCTACGGCGTGCTGGAAGACGAAGAGCCCGGCGCCGGGGCCGCCGACCATGGTGCGTCCGGCCCGCGCGGGTTCGAGACCGATTACGGCGGCGACCTGCGGGCGGCGCCCGAACCCGAGCCCCAACCCGAGTCCGGGCGCCGTGCGGCTCCGGGTCGCCAGCGTCGCCGGAGCGCGAAGCCGTCGCCCGGGGAACGCCTGATTGCCGTCGGTCGCCAGGGCCTGGACGCCGTGCGCGCACGCATGCCGGGACCCGGACGCAAGTCGCGTGGCCCGGTGGGCGAACGCCTGGACCCGGACCACGAGGTGGATCCGGATCTGATCGAGGAGCCGCACCGGCCGGATCCGGAATCGCTGGGCGAATATGTGTCGGATCCGTGGAAGGCGGGCGAGAACCCGCGCGCCGCGTCGGCGTCGCTGCAGGAGAAGATTCTCCTGCTGCACGTGGTCGCGCCCCGGAACAAGCCGTTCACCGGCGTGGCGCTGGGCGCCGCGCTGGAGCGCGCGGGCCTCAAGCCCGGGGCGATGGACATCTACCACTACCATGAACCCGCCAGCGACAAACGACAGCCGCTGTTCTCGGTGGCCAACATGGTGGCGCCCGGGACCCTGCGTGACGAGGACCTGGCGGACATGATGACCCCCGGCGTCACCCTGTTCACCCAGGTGCACTACAGCGCCCATCCGCAGCGCGCGTTCGAGGCACTGCTGGAGAACGCGCACGCGCTGGCACGCGACCTCGGGGGCACCATCCTGGACGCGCAGCAGTCGACGGCGACGAACCAGACCCTGGCGCACATGCGCGAGGATCTGAACCAGTGGCTGCTGCGCAACCGGCCCGACATCCTCCGGCGCGGGAGGACGCAATGAGCGCCGACCGCGAGCGCCTGGAGGCGCTGCGCCGACAGATCGAACACCACAACCGGCGCTACTACGTCCACGACGACCCCGAGATCTCGGATACCGAATACGACGAGCTCCTGCGCGAGCTCGAGGCGCTGGAGGCCGCGCACCCCGAATGGATCACCCCGGACTCGCCGACCCGGCGCGTGGGCGCGCAGCCGGCCGAGGGCTTCGCGACGGTGCGCCACCGCCTGCCGATGCTGTCGCTGGCCAACGGTTTCGAGGCGGACGAGATCCACGACTTCGACCGGCGGGTACGCGAGCGCCTGGCGCGCGACACCGGTGATCCGGCACGTGCCGAACGGGCCGTCACCTACATGGCCGAGCCCAAGCTGGACGGGCTGGCGATCTCGCTGCTGTTCGAGGACGGGGTACTGGTGCGCGCCGCCACCCGCGGCGACGGCGAAACCGGCGAGGACGTGACCGCCAACATGCGCACCGTGCGCCCGGTGCCGCTGCGCCTGGATCCGGCCGGGGTGCAGGGCGTGGGAGGCACGATCCCGGCCGTGCTGGAGGTGCGCGGCGAGGTGTTCATGCGCCGGGCCGATTTCCTGCGCCTCAACGAAGGCCTGGAGGCCGAGGGGCAGCGCGGTTTCATGAACCCGCGCAACGCCGCCGCCGGCAGCCTGCGCCAGCTGGACCCGAAGGTGACGGCCCGGCGGCCGCTGAGTTTCTTTGCCTATTCCGTGGGGCATGTCGAGGGCGGGGCGCTGCCGGGGCGGCAGTCGGCGGTGCTGGACGCCCTGCGCGATCTCGGCCTGCCGGTGTGTCCGGAGCGCCGTGTGGTGACCGGGGTGGCGGGCTGCCTGGGCTACTACGAGGAGCTGGCCGCGCGGCGGCGCGATCTGGATTACGAGATCGACGGCATCGTGTACAAGGTGGACGATCTGGCCGACCAGCAGGTGCTGGGGTTCGTGTCGCGGGCCCCGCGCTGGGCGATCGCGCACAAGTTTCCGGCCGAGGAGCGGACCACCACATTGCGCGACGTCGAGTTCAACGTCGGGCGCACGGGGGCTCTGACGCCGGTGGCGCGGCTGGAGCCGGTGCTGGTGGGCGGGGTGATGGTGTCCAACGCCGGCCTGCACAACATGGACGAGGTGGAGCGCAAGGACATCCGCATCGGCGACCGCGTGATCGTGCGCCGCGCCGGTGACGTGATCCCCGAGGTGGTGGGTCGCGCCGGTGGCGAGCGGCCGGCGGAGACCCGCCCGATCGAGCTTCCGGCCGCCTGCCCCGAATGCGGCTCGCATGTGGAGCGGCCAGAGGGCGAGGTGGTGGCGCGCTGCACCGGCGGGCTGGTCTGCCCGGCGCAGCGGCGCGAGGCGCTCAAGCACTTCGTGTCGCGTCGCGCCATGGACATCGAGGGCTTCGGCGAGAAGCTGATCGAGCAGCTGGTCGACAACGGCCGGGTACGCACGCCGGCGGAGTTGTTCGCGCTGGATGCGGAGACCCTGCAGCAGCTGGAACGGGTGGGGCCGAAACTGGCCGACAACCTGGTGCGCGCGCTGGAGACCGCGCGCGAGACCACGCTGGCGCGTTTCATTTTTGCCCTCGGCATCCGCGAGGTCGGCGAGGTGACGGCACAGGCCCTGGCCGCGCATTTCCGTGACCTGGATGCCCTGATGGCGGCGGATGCCGAGACCCTGCAGTCGATCCCGGACGTGGGGCCGGTGGTGGCCGAACACATCGTGCATTTCTTCGCCGAGCCGCATAACCGCGAGGTGGTCGAAGCCCTGCGTGCGGCCGGCGTGCACTGGCCGGAACCGGAGCCGGCCCCGCCCGGCGACGCCGGGGACGATGCCGTGCCGGCCCCGCTGGCGGGCCGCACGTTCGTGCTCACCGGGACCCTGGAGGAGATGAGCCGCGACGAGGCCCGTGCCCGTCTGGAGGCGCTGGGCGCGAAGATCACCGGCTCGGTGTCGAAGAAGACCAGCGCGGTCATCGCGGGCGCCGACCCCGGCTCCAAGGTCGCAAAGGCCGAATCGCTGGGCGTACCGGTGCTGGGCCCGGAGGAACTGGCCCGGCTGCTGGAGGGCGAGGATCTGCTGGCCGAGCCCGAGCCCGAGCCCACGGAAGGAGGCAGCGCATGAGTGACGGCCTGCTGGTGACCCCGCTGCGCGACGCGGCCGCCTCGCTGGAGCGGGCGCTGGCGCAGCCGAAAGACGAGTTCATGCGCGACGCGACCATCCAGCGCTTCGAATACAGCTTCGAGCTGGCGTGGAAGCTGCTGCAGCGGCGCCTGGTCGAGGATGAGGGCCGCGAGGTGGTGATGCCGCTCAGTCGTCGGGAGTTGTTTCGTCTGGCGGCGACGCGGCAGCTGATCGAGGATCCCGCGCAGTGGTTTGCCTTTCACAGGGCCCGCAACATGACCTCCCACACGTATAACGAAGCCGTGGCGGAGGAGGTGTACGAGATTGCCCGAAGCTTTCTGCCCGCCATGCAGGCGCTGATCGAGAAGCTGGAGCGTCCGGATGGTTGATCTTGCGCCGGCTCAGCGGGAGGTGGTGGAGCGTCTCGTGAGGCGGCACCTGCCCGCGGGGACGCGGGTGTGGCTGTTCGGCTCGCGCGCCACCGGGTGCAGCGCGCCCGCTTCGGACCTGGACCTGCTGGTGGATGCCGGCGAGGCCCTGGACTTCGCGATCCTCGGGGAGCTGGAGGCCGACCTCGCCGAGTCGGACCTGCCGTTTCCGGTGGATGTGGTGGATGCGCACCGCATATCGGAGGCGTTCGCGGCCCGCATCCGCGCCGAATGCGTGCCGCTCCCGGAGGTCGGGGAGCTGGGCTAGCGTCCTTCGCGCGATCGCTGTTCCAGCAGGTTCTGCATCCGGGACAGGCGTTCCTGTAGCGCGCTGGTCTCCTCGTGCAGGGCCTGCAGTTCGTTGTGCAGGGCCTTGTTTTCTTCGTGCACACTCTCGTGGATGGCCTGCTTTTCGATCTCCACCGCGCGGTCGTGCATGCGCTGCATCGCGTCCACGATGATGGCGATGAACAGGTTGAGCACGGTGAACGTGGCGATCAGGATGAACGGTACGAAGAACGCCCACGCCCAGGGATGCTCCTCCATGACGGGCCGCGCCACGTCTTCCGACCAGCCTTCCAGGGTCATGACCTGGAACAGGCTGTACATGGTCGCGCCAAGGCTGCCGAACATCTCGGGATGGGTTTCGCGGAACAGTCCGGTGGCGATGATCGCGAACACGTAGAAGATCAGCAGCAGCAGCCCGATGATCGAGATGATCCCCGGGATGGCGCGCAGCAGCGCCTCCACAATGAACCGCAGCTTGGGCACCAGCGAGACCAGACGCAGCAGACGCAGCACGCGCAGCACCGAGAACGGGCCGGTCGCCGGGATCAGCGCGATGCCGACCACGAAGAAATCGAATACGTTCCACGGGTTGCGCCAGAAGCCCAGACGATAGACGAACATCTTGGTCAGGACCTCGACGGTGAAGACCGACAGGATGATCGCGTCGGCGCTGTTGATCACGGGGCCGATCGCCTGCATCACCGCATGCGAGGTTTCGAGGCCCAGGGTCAGGGCGTTCAGCAGGATCAGTCCGATGATGAAGCGCTGGGTGTAATTGGCTTCGATCAGGGCCGTCAGGCGGCCGCGCAGGGTTACGGTCTCGGTCATGGTGGCCTGGTCGTGAAAACGAACGTATGAAGAAGCAATCGGGTGACTGCAGGGCGCGCCAAGAGTAGGCCAAACCCGCGCGCCCGGCAATGGAGCCCGGAACATGCAAGGAGTGGATGATGTGGGATGAACGCTATTCAACGGAGGAATTCGCCTACGGCACCGAGCCGAACGACTTCCTGCGCGAAGCGGTGGCGACCCTGCCGCCGGGCGACGCGCTGTGCCTGGGCGAAGGCGAGGGCCGCAACGCGGTGTATCTGGCCGAACAGGGCTTCGACGTGACCGCGGTCGACAGCTCTCTGGTGGGCCTGCGCAAGGCCGAACGGCTGGCGGCCGAGCGCGGGGTGAGTATCCGGACCGAGGTCGCCGATCTGGCTGACTACCGCATTGATCCGGAAAGCTGGGATGTGATCGTGTCGATCTTCTGCCATGTGCCGCCGGAGATCCGGCGTCGTGTGCATGCCGATGTCGTTCAGGGGCTGCGCCCCGGCGGTACTTTCATCCTCGAGGCGTACACGCCGGCGCAGCTGGCGCACGGCACCGGTGGCCCGCCGGTGGAAGAATTGATGATGGACCTGAACGCGCTCAGCGAGGAGCTCGATGGCCTCGAGTTCGATTACGCCCACGAGCTGGAGCGCGATGTGCTGGAAGGGATCTACCACACCGGTCGCGGCGCGGTGGTGCAGGTGGTCGGCCGGCGTCCGTCCTGAGCGGGCTGCCCGCGGGTATTACAGCAGGCTCTCCACCGGGAACAGGATGGTAAGGTCCGAAAGGATCTGACGCATGTGGCCGGCCTTGGGATCGCGCCGCCACGTGCGGCCCTGGTCGTCGCTCCAGATCAGGTTGTCCTCGGCGTCCAGCTCGACCCGGTAGGCGAACTCGGGCTGGATAATCCGCTCGTGCAGGTCCACGACCTGGCCGACCAGCGCCGGTTCGCGCAGGAACACCCCGGATTCGGTATTGCTGTAGGCCGAACGCGGATCGAGGTTGTAGGAGCCGACGAACGCCTCGTGGCCGTCGATCACGAAGGCCTTGGTGTGCAGGCTGGTCTGCGACGACCCCAGGCCCCAGCGCCTGGCCCGTTCCTCGCCGTTTGGCAGGGCGGTGGGGCGCAGCTCGTACAGCTCCACGCCGCCCTGCAGCAGGGTCGGTCGGCGGCGTGAATATCCGCTGTGGGTGAACACCACATCATTGGAGGCCAGCGAGTTGGTCAGCACGCTGACGCGAACGCCACGCTCCGCCATCTCGATCAGTTCCCGGGTGCCCCGCCGCTGTGGGACGAAATAGGGCGTGATGATGCGCAGCTCGTTGCTTACCCCGGAAAAGCGGGCCCGCAGCGCCGGGGTGACCCCGCCATCCCGCTCGGGATCGAAACCCGCGGTGTCCAGCGCCTTGGCGGGCGGGTCCGCCACGAAGTCCGCCGCCGCAGTCCAGACATAGGCTTCATCGTCATCGATATGTCCCGGGGGCAGGCGCCCGGCCGGGGCCTTCTGCAGCAGCGGGTGGTCGTTCTGTGTGGACAGCCATTCCTGCAGGGCCTCGCGATGTTCCTGCAGCCGGGGCGGATCCGGGAGGCGCGAGACCACGCGCTGGATGCCGATGGCACCCTGACTGTTCCAGAAATCGTGGAACGAGGCCTCCACCTCGGCGGCCATCGGCCCGACGATCGCCACGTCCAGATCCGCGAAATTGTATTCCGGGCTGGCCTCGAAGTACTCGTCGCCGATGTTGCGCCCGCCGATGATCGCCAGGTGGCCGTCGACCACCCAGGCCTTGTTGTGCATGCGCCGGTTGAGCTGCACGCCCCGGGTCAGGAATTCCAGCCCCTTGCCGAGCATCCCGTGACGGGTGCGGAAGGGATTGAACAGGCGGATGTCGATGTTGGGGTGCTGATCGACGGCGGCGAGGATGTCGTCGCGGCCGCGGGCATCGATGTCGTCCAGCAGTACCGAGACGTTGACCCCGCGGTCGGCCGCGCGCAGCAGCTCGCCGAGAAGGGCCCGGCCGGCGGCATCGTTGCGCCAGATGTAGTACTGAATGCTCAGCCGATCCTCGGCCTTGCGCGCGCTGAAGGCCCGCCACTGAAAGGCTTCGACGCCATCATCCAGCAGACGGAATCCGGATTTCCCCGGAGATGCATCCACCCGGGGCGTGATCCATTCGGCGAGGGGACCTTTGGCGGCCGGTGCAGAGGGCGGATTCGCGGGGCGGTCGTCGCGCGGTTCCAGCGACGCACAGCCGGAGGCCAGCAACAGCACCGCAAGCCCCGTTACCAACGCCCTGAGCCTGGACTCCATGTCTGACCGCCCCGATCTCCGGCAGCCCGACCCGATGTACGGGTTCCGGGCGAAAAAAAGGCGAGCCGGACCAGGTCGGGCTCGCCTTTCACAAATCTGGTAGGCGCGAGTGGACTCGAACCACCGACCCCCACCATGTCAAGGTGGTGCTCTAACCAACTGAGCTACGCGCCTGTCGTGTCCGAGACGCGTATTCTACAGCGTCTTTCGGGTGTGTCAAAGGATGCTGTAAGCCGATGATTCCTTGAGCTCCTTCGTGCGGCACATGTCGCGTTGACCACGGACGTCGGGTTGCGGTCCGGTCATCGATCGCTCAGCTTTTGCGGCTGCCGTAGGTGACGACGGACTCGATGCGTTCAGCGCGTTCGGGGTCGAGGACGTCGGTCTGAGCGAGGGTGCCGGCGTCGGCGTTGATCACGTCGCGCACGCTGCCAACGTGGCGCAGCAGGTCGCGGGCTTCGTCCGCGGCGACCCCGGGCAGGCCGCTGAGGATGAATTCGGCGACCTTGCGCCGGTTGTCGGACTCGGCCTCACGGTCGACAGGATCCGGCTCGATCTGTGCGTTCAGGCCGGTCAGGTAGATGAGCATGCCGCTGTTGTCGGCATCGGGGCTGGGCAGCACGCTGATGCCGAGGGCGATGGTCAGGTGGGCCAGGGCGCGGTGGATGTCCAGCGCCTGCTGGTAGAAGCGGGGCTCGTACAGGTCCCCTTCGACGATGTAGATCACCTGCCGGTAGTTGGCCTTCAGCTTCGCGGCGTTCTCCCACAGGCTCTTGTCAACCACGCTCAGGACCATGTCGGCCGCGGATTTGCGTTCGATCACGACGCCGTTGGGCAAGACGTAATCGCCCACGTCCAGATCGGTGAATTCCAGTTCCACGCCCTCCAGCTCTTCGATGCGCTGGATGATCTTGCCCTTTTCGCGCTTGTCGACGCGGATCGGCAGATGAAGATTTTCCATTGGGGACTCCGGTTGTGTGACCCGCACGCAGTCTAGGCGGAGCGGAGGGGGTAACTCGCAATCCCTCATGCAGTCTCGGATACCACCGGGGAGGGCGCCGGTTCGTTGCCCTCCCCGGTGTTCCTGCCCGAGCTGCCCGAGCGGTTCTGTCCGGGCCACCGATCGAATCCTCACCCCGGTTACGCGGGCTCGTCGTCCAGCGATGCACCGCCCTGTTCGAGGAAGCGGCGTACTTGCTCTTGCCGGCGGAAGGCGCCCTGGCCTGATCTGCGCGTTCGCGTGAGGGGGATGGATTCCCCGGATTTCAGATAGATGACCGGCCTGTGCGCGGGTTTGCTATGGCCGGAACGCTGTGACCTCGACCAGGTCGTCTCTACGGCCACCCGGCTGATGTCCTGCAAGGGGATGTCGCGGATCTTGCCGGGGCTCCCCGGCTGCCACCAGCGCCGTTCGGCGACCTGTAGCTGGTTAACTCCGGGCGGCAGCCACAGGGCCACTACATTGCGTTGGAACAGCAGCAGGTAGAGACCCAGCACGCCCATCGCCAGGGGCATCCACAGGCCGAACGTGACCTGGTGGCTCATGTGGAAGTCTCCGCCCTGACGGACATCGTCGAGGCCGGTGTTGACCTCGTCCACGATGGATTGAACGCCCGATCGGCCGCTCCGGCTGTAGCCCAGGATATCCACCGAGCCGTCGTCCAGCTGCAGGTTGGCGGAGTAGGTGCGGTCGCCGTCGCTGTTCCGACTCTCGCCCAGTGTGGCCTGCTGGATCTCGTCCAGGGGGTAGCGGCCCTCGGTGGATTCATGGATGCCGAACGGGGCCGATCGGGTGAGTTCGCAGTAGCGCTCCTCCGCCCCGCAGGCGAGATGCGTGCTGCGGCCGAACGTGGTCAGGAAGATCACGCTCATCACGAGCACGAAGAGCCCCATGAGCGGAGTGCTCCAGTTCTTGAATACCAGTTGGTTACCCACGGTTTCGCTTCTCCTTTGGCTGGCCTGAGCATGTGGTCGGGGCGTGGCGTGAACCGCACCATCGACCGACCAATGGAACCGGAACTCAGCTGGATGGAGAAACCTCCGTTTGGAGGGGGCGACATTGCCTGACGGCCTTTGATGATCTCACTCGAAGTCCGGAACCCTCGGGGTTTCGTTCGGGCACTCGGTCAGATTCGCCTCCGGCAGCAACACTGTCGCGCGCCATCTTCCGCGGCTGCCGACGGTGCTTGAGGTTCGGAGGAGGCTGCGGTAGAAAGACCCTTCAGTGGAAGAGGTTGTGTGATATGGATATCGGGGAGGAGCGTCGATGAACATCAATATCCACATGTTGATCGGCGGCGTGTTAGTGCTGCTGGTTGTGCTGTCGGCGTGGCAACGGCGCCGTCTGCTCCGGCGTGCCGAGGCCGAGCAGGCCGAATGGCAGGCACAAAGCCGCCAGGTAGACGCGATTCAGGAGGCCATGAAGGAACGGGACGACGTCGCCAACCGGCTGGCGGAGCTGGAGCGATCCGGCGGCGACGAGGACGCCCTGAAGTCCCTGCGCGTCGAGCTGGAAGCCATCGACGTGCGATTGACGGAGCAGCTGGAAGCGATGACCGGCCGTAGCGAAGGCGCTGCAGCTGGAAAGCCTCGCGGCTGACTGGGACGCCCGTGCGAGGCCTGCGTCGATGCTGGCTGGGAGGTATGCGGGGACGACAGGAAGCCTGTCGGCCCGGGTTCGAGATGCCCCCGACTTGCAATGAGAAGGCGCGCAGCCAGGGGTGTCTGCGACCTTTCCCGCGCGTTGTCCGTCAGCCGGATGAACCCCGTGCCGAACGACGCTCCTGGATGGGGCCTGGATCCGCGAACCCGCGCGGGCAAAGCCTGGCGCCCGAGGAACGCAAAAATGTTCGCTATTTCCAGAAACGGTGCTTGACGTCTCTGGAAGGTCGGTACAACCCTGACTTTGGTGTGGACGGCTGGTTCCGCATAGTGATACAAAAAGTGGTGTTTCCCGGTCAGGATGATCGGGCGCTCAAAACGCCTTTCGGTTTGCTCCTTGCAGGGGGCCGAAGCGACGAGAGCGATTTGCCCCCACCGGCGCTGGGGCGACCAACAATCATGGACGAAAAGGACCCCCGCAATGAGCGGTAGCCACCGCATTTCCCACTTCGACGTCTCCCTCTTGTCAGCTCGTCAAGCGTCACGAGTGTTCTGCACCTTTGTGGGTGCCGGAGCGTTTGTCGTGTCTGACCGAGACTTCATCTGGTCACAAGGAGTGAATCATGTCCAAAGAAGGAACGGTTGCGCCCAGGGAGCGCATCAACATTCGTTATGTCCCCGCCACTGGAGACCAGCAGGCCGAGACCGAGCTTCCGCTGAAGCTCCTGGTCGTCGGTGATTTCAAGGGGGGTACCGAGGACACGCCGGTGGAGGAGCGTTCGACGGTCTCCATCGACAAGAACAACTTCCAGTCGGTACTGGCCGAAGCGGGCCTCGGGTTGGAGGCCTCGGTGCCGAACCGTCTCCAGGACGGCGATGAGGACAGCGATCTTCCGGTGAGTCTCTCCTTCAAGGCGCTGGACGACTTTTCCCCGGACAAGGTCGCCCAGCAGGTCCCCGAGCTGCGAAAGCTGGTGGAGCTGCGCGAGGCACTGGTTGCCCTCAAGGGGCCGCTGGGCAATGTGCCGGCGTTTCGCGAACGCCTGCAGGAGCTTCTGGAGAGCGAAGAGGCGCGAAACCAGCTGCTGGAAGAACTCGAACAGGACACCCCCTCCACGGATGGAACCGAGTAATCGGGGCTTGCAACGGAAGCGAGGTAACAAGCAATGAACGAAGTGGTAGAGGAACAGTCCCGCGACGGCGTGGCCACCGGGTCCCTGCTGGATCAGGTGATGGCGCAAACCCGCATGGCGCCGGCGGACGAAGGCTATGATGTCGCGCGCAAGGGCGTTGCCGCCTTCATCAGCGAACTGCTGCGGGATGACGAAGAAACGCCGCAGGTCAACAAGGCGGTCGTGGATCGCATGATCGTCGAGCTGGACCGGAAGATCAGCGCGCAGGTGGACGAAGTCCTGCATCTTCCCCGGTTCCAGAAGCTCGAATCGGCGTGGCGCGGGCTCAAGCTTCTCGTGGACCGCACCGATTTTCGCGAGAACATCCGCCTGAGTCTGCTGCATGCCACCAAGGAAGAACTCCTCGACGACTTCGA
Organism: Thioalkalivibrio sp. ALR17-21; assembly: GCF_000420185.1. Classification (NCBI taxonomy): domain Bacteria; kingdom Pseudomonadati; phylum Pseudomonadota; class Gammaproteobacteria; order Chromatiales; family Ectothiorhodospiraceae; genus Thioalkalivibrio; species Thioalkalivibrio sp. ALR17-21. The sequence continues at coordinate 26,714 of NZ_ATUL01000018.1, forward strand.
GTTCTCTCCCGAGCTTGCCCAGAGCGGCCTGTATCAGCATGTGTATGCATCCGGTTACGGCCAGTTCGGTGGTGACCCGGTGGCCGGGGTCATTGGGGTTTACGAGTTCAACCCCAGCACGCCCGACATCAAGCTGCTGCAGTACACCGCTGCGGTGGGCGCTGTGGCGCATGCACCGTTCATTTCGTCGGTCGCACCGGAATTCTTTGGTGTGGAGAGCTTCCAGGATCTCCCCCATATCAAGGACTTGTCCGCAGTCTTCGAAGGTCCGCAATATGCGCGCTGGCGCAGTCTTCGCGAGAGCGAGGATGCCCGGTACCTGGGGCTGACCGCGCCCCGTTTTCTGCTGCGGATGCCCTACGATCCGGTCGAGAACCCGATCAAGACCTTCAGCTACCGCGAGACGGTGAACCAAAGCCATGAGCATTATCTCTGGGGGAATACGGCCTATCTCCTGGCCGAACGCCTGACCGACAGCTTCGCCAAATACCGCTGGTGCCCCAACATCATTGGCCCGCAAAGTGGCGGAGCGGTCGAGAACCTTCCCGTCCACACCTTCGAGGCCATGGGCCAGTTGCAGGCGAAGATTCCCACTGAAGTGCTGATTACTGACCGTCGGGAGTACGAGCTCGCGGAAGAGGGCTTCATCGCTCTGACGATGCGCAAGGACAGCGACAACGCGGCTTTTTTCTCCGCCAACTCGGTGCAGAAGCCGAAACGCTTCCCGAATACCCCGGAGGGTCAGGCGGCCGAGACCAATTTCAAGCTGGGCACGCAGCTCCCGTACATGTTCATCATCAATCGCCTTGCGCACTACATCAAGGTGCTGCAACGCGAGCAGATTGGTGCCTGGAAGGAGCGGCAGGATCTTGAGCGGGAGCTGAACGACTGGATCCGACAGTATGTGGCGGATCAGGAAAATCCGCCCGCCGATGTGCGAAGCCGTCGTCCCCTTCGGGCTGCCGCGATCGATGTTTCCGATGTGGAGGGAGACCCGGGCTGGTATCAGGTATCCCTGGCGGTTCGGCCACACTTCAAGTACATGGGCGCGAACTTCGAACTCTCGCTTGTCGGTCGCCTGGACAAGGAGTAAGGACCTGTGACCGGGGTGTCTCACAACAGCAATGGGCGCCGGTTGTTCGAGCGTCTGGCCGCACCGGGTTACCCGGAGCCTTCGGGTGGCGGCGACCAGGCGCTTGTCGACTCGATCAAGCGGCATTTGACCGATCTGCTCAACAGCTGTCCCGGTCATAGTCCGTGCGTGCCGGAACTCGGACTGATGGATTTCAACGATGCCACGGGCGCCGCGCTGGACCTCAAGCTCGGTGTGCGGCAGGCCGTCCAGGCGTGCATCGAGCGGTTTGAACCGCGCATCACCGATGTGAACGTGGAGGTCCAGGACAACGGAAGCCAGTCGACACGGCTTCAGTTTCGGGTGCATGCCCGACTGGCGTTGGACGGCCGGCGTGACGAAACCACCCTGGACCTGTTGCTGGCCGATCGCCGGTACTGGCTCGTCGAATGACGGCGTTGGCCGGGTTTGAGTGATGCTGAACCGTTACTACAGGGACGAACTGAACTTCCTGCGGGAGCAGGGCCGCGAGTTCGCCGAGGCCTACCCTCAGCTGAGCCGTTTCCTTTCCGAGCGTGGAACGGATCCGGACGTGGAGCGCTTGCTCGAGGGCTTTGCCTTTCTGACCGGGCGCATGCGCGAGAAGGTCGAGGACGAGTTTCCGGAACTCACTCACTCGCTGATCAACACCTTGTGGCCGAATTACCTGCGGCCGGTGCCCAGCATGACGATTGTACGGTTCACTCCGCTATGGCAGGCATTGACCGGAACCTACCGCATCGCGCGGGGCACTATGCTGTCCAGTGTTCCGGTCGAGGGTACCGAGTGCCGGTTCCGCACCAGCCATGACGTCACCTTGAACCCGTTGGAGGTGGTGGAGGTGGCAGACCTCCACTCGGGCAATTCGTCGGAACTGACCCTCCACTTGCGTGTGCATGGAGACCAGCCGCTGGATGCGGTCGCTCCCGAGTCCATGCGGTTCTACCTTGGTGGCGACGAATATTCGGCGCGGATGCTCTACCTCTGGCTCCAGCATTACCTGGAAGACCTGCACCTGTGGATCGATGGCGAGCAACGCAGATTGCCGCTTGACGCCATTGGGCCGGTGGGGTTCGAGCGGGACCAGGCCGTCTTGCCGTATCCGAGGAACAGTTTCGAGGGTTACCGCATTCTGCAGGAGTATCTGTGCCTTCCGGACGCGTTCCGGTTTGTCGAAGTGAAAGGTCTGAGCTCCAGTTGTCCGAACCGGGCGGCAGAGGAGGTGAGGCTGGTGTTCCGTTTCTCGCGAAGCCTTCCGTCCGATGTGCGTCCAGGAGTCGACAACTTTCAGCTGCACTGTACGCCGGCCGTGAATCTGTTCGAGATGGATGCGGACCCGGTCGATCTGACCGGTCAGCGGAGCGAGTACAGGATAACGCCCAGCAGTCGCAACCCGGGGCATTACGAAGTGTTCAGCGTCGACGAGGTGGAGGGCTGGCTGACCGAGGCCGACGGGCGTTTTCGCGGAAAGCCCAGGCGCTATTTCCCCTTCGAGAGTTTCCAGCATCAGCTGGAGCGGGATCGTGGCGGGGAAGCGTTGTTCTATCGGGTGCGCACGCGCGAGAGCATGCGAAATGACGGCTTCGACCACGACATCTCCTTCGTGCGCGGCGACGAGGTCCAGCGATTGGGAGACCGGGAAACCGTCTCGTTGCGGCTCACCTGCACCAATCGGCGCCTCCCGGAGGCACTGGCGGTCGGGGACGTGGCGACATACGCCGACGACTCGCCGGCCATGGCCACGGTAAGCAACATCACGGCACCCACGCCGCGGCTACAGCCACGCCTGGATGACGGCCTGCTGTGGACGCTGCTGTCGAACCTGGCCCTCAACTATCTCTCGTTGCTGAGCACGGATGCCCTCCGCTCGGTATTGCGGGCCTACGATTTCCGGTCGTTTGCAGACCGTCAGGCGGAGCGAGTCTCGCAAAACCGGCTGGCCGGGATCCGTTCGATTCGGACGGAAGCGGTGGATCGACTGTTCCAGGGGTTGCCGGTTCGGGGTTTGCGTTCGGTTGTGGAACTGGACGAAGACGCCTTTGGGGACGAAGGGAGCCTTTATCAGTTTGGCTCGGTTCTGGCCAGGTTTCTGGCGTTGTACGCGAGCATCAACTCGTTTCACGAGTTGCAGGTCATTAATCGGAAAAGCGAGCAGCGCTACACATGGAAGTGGCAGCCCGGACAACAACCGCTGATGTAGTGCCCGAGGTCCTTCGGGAATGCGCGCATCACTATGACTTCTTCCAGCTGGTCGAGTTGCTGTTCCGTGTGCGCGGGGAGATCCCCGAGCGCAGGGTGGACACGCGGCCGGTCGTGCAGGGGATTCGGTTCAGTGTGTCGCCGTCGTTGGGATTTCCCGGGAGCGACGTGGTTCACCTGCGGTATTGCGAGCAGCGGGGGTATGGCCTGGAGGTTGGGTTCATGGGCTTGCATGGCGCGCAGTCACCGCTCCCCGGTTACTACCTGGAACAGGTGGCGCAGGCACGCGCCCACGACGAAGGTGCCGCTGCCGATCTCCTGGATTTCTTCCATCACCGGCTGCTGACGCTTTTCCATTTCTCGTGGCGAAAGTACCGCCATCACATCCGCTACGAGGACGGCGCAGGTGACGGGTTCTCGGCGGTGCTGTTTGCGCTGACCGGCCTCGCGGACGAGGGCATGCGCGGCGAGACGCCGATCAACTGGAGCAAGATGCTGGCGTATGCCGGCCTGGTGGCGGGGCGCTCCCGGGCTCCGGAAGTCGTGGGGGGAATCCTTGCGCATTACTTCGACCTCGACCAGGTGACGGTGCTTCCCTGGTGTGCCCGATCGGTGCAGATATCGCCCGATCAACGTAGTCGTTGTGGTGTCGCCGGTATGCGGCTGAACCATGATTTCACCATCGGAGAGCGGGTGCGGGACATCAACGGCAAGTTTGTGATCCGCATTGCCGGACTGAGTCGCACACGAATGAGCGACTTTCTCCCCAGTGGCAGGGAGTTCCGCGTATTGCAGTCGCTGGTGGATTTCCTCCTGCGTGAACCGCTCGCGTATGACCTGGAGCTGGAACTGCAGCCAGAGGAGGTCGATGGCATGCGGCTTTCCTGTCCGAAAACGAGTCTATTGGGATGGACCAGTTTTGTCTCTCCACGAACGGAAGCGATGCGCCAGGGGCGGCGTGTCCGTATACAGACAAGGGAGTGATGTGGTGGCGGAACGACCGACGGAACTGACCATGGTGGTAACCAATTCGGAAGTGCTTGATGGTCAGTGCAGCAGTAGCCATGTGTTCGGCACGGATGGCGGTTGCCTTGGCAGCGATCAGGGTGCCTGTGATTGGTGGCTGCCCGACACTGCGGGGCGTGTCAGCGGTGTACATGCCTTTGTGGGATACGAGGACGGCAGGTTCATCCTGCAGGCAGAAGGCGGCGACACCTGCATCAACAATGGAAGACAGCCGCTGGGCCGAAATCAAAAGGTATCGCTGTCCGATGGGGACACTCTGGTGATCGGCGATTACCACGTTCGTGTCCATGCCGGAAGCGGGAATGAGTATCTCGGGATCTCCGCTTTGGCCGGGGCGCTGACCGGGGGTCGCGAGGCAGTCATGACGGCGGATGGCGGGCCGCTGATGGCCGAGAAGGCGGATGACGCAGGAGATCCGTTGGTCGCGTTGGGTGGGCAGTCCGATCCGGGCCGGCATGTGGATGATCCGATCAAGGCATTGGAGGGGGCTATGGAGGGCAACAAAAAGAATGGTTCGGTCAACGGAGAGTGGACGGGCCCGGACGGCGGCCGCGACCTTCGATCCAGGGAGGAGTCCGCCATGATGAGTCCGGCGCAACCCCGGTCCACGGAAGCACGCGAAGACGAACTGAAGGCACTGGAGCAATCGGTGGGGGCCCACCTGGACGAACGGTGGTCGGGGCCGGAGACGGCGACCGCGACCGCGGGCGCCGCCGGTGGCGCGAGTATCCAGCCCTTGCTCGGAGCGTTGGGTGTGAACCTGGAATTCCGTGACGCGGCCGAGCAAAGGGAATTTCTGGCGCTCGTCGGCGAGACCGTGAAAGCGACGGTGACCGGCTTGTGCGAACTCCACCGTACCCGGCACGAGTCCAGGTACCCGCTGCGCGACCGCCGCCTGCAGCCGATTGAAGATAATCCGCTTCGTCTCGAGCAGGACTATCACGAGACGGTCCGAACGATGTTTTCTTCCGACCGGAGTCCGGTGCATCTCGCACCGGCGGCGGCGGTGTCGGAGTCGCTGGAGCTCATGAGCCGGCATCAGCAGGCAATGGAAACCGCAATCAGTGCCGGGCTGCAGACGCTGCTGTCGGCGTTCGAGCCGGACACCCTGCAGCGTCGGTTCGCGGCATATCGAACCGGAGACGAAGCAGAGGCCCGTGGCGACGGTTGGTCATGGCGCATGTACCGCCACTATTTCGCGGAGTTGAATTCCGATCGGCAACAGGGCTTTGCAAAGCTGTTCTGGGAGGTGTTCGAACAGGCGTATGACCAGTCGGTGCGGAGTCGGCAAGGGGAGACGAAATGATCTCCTGCCGGGGTTGTCGGTTGCTGGTGTGGGTGATTTTTGCAGTTCTTGTAAGCGGATGTGCAACACCATTGGAAACGGCAGGAAAGCTGGGGCAGGTGATCTGGGACCCGTCCGTTCCGGTAGGCCATCCGGAAGACCAGCCTTCTGCGGTACGCCTGAGCCTGGTGGCCGACGAGGACGTCAATCCCAACAGCGAAGGCGAAGGTACACCGCTGATGTTTCGCGTGATGCAATTGAAGGATGACTCAATGCTCATGGCCGCAAGCTATGAGGAGCTCGAGGAAGAGCTCGAAGACGCGCTCGGGACCAATTATCTGGACCACGACGACTTCACCCTGTTGCCAGGCCAGTTCAAGAGTTTTTTTCTGGGTGAACTGGACTCGGATGCCCGCTACATCGGTTTGGTGGCGTATTACGCGATGCCGGATGAAGCGCAGTGGAAAAAGGCCCTGCGCGTTGAATCGCGAGGCCGTGACTACAACCTTCTCGTGCATTTGCGCAGGCACGAAGCCGACCTTCAGGACGAGGACTGATGGTGTGTCGAAATCGAGTAGTCTGGCGTGAAGGCGACTTCATCAAGCCGCAGCATTTCCAGCAACAGCAACGCAGCCTTGAAGGGGTGGTCAACCTCCGGCTCGAGGCGGCTTGCGCCTATGACCACGGGTTCGTGGAGCTGTCGCTCAACCAGGAGTTTCTCGGGTTCGGCCGGGTGGCGCTGACTCGGGCACGTGGCGTGTTGCCGGACGGGACAACCTTCGACATTCCCGGGGATGACCTGGAGCCGGAGCCGCTGGAGGTCACGGAGGCGAGCGCGGCCAACCAGCATGTTTATCTTGCGCTGCCGCTTGCGCGCGACAGTGTGGCCGAGGTGGCGGACACCGATCAGCCGGAATACGAAGGTCGGTTTCGGCTGGAGCCGCGCGAAATCCGCGACCTGCACTCCCGCGGGGGCGATGCCACGGAACTGTCCGTGGCAAGGGTGGCTCCAAGGCTGCTGCTGGAGCGCGATGACCGTAGTGGTTATGCCTGTCTGGCGGTCGCCCGGATCCTCGAACTCCGGCCGGATGGCGGGCTGGTACTGGATCCGCATTTTGTTCCCACGGCGCTGAGTACCCGCGTTGCGCCAAGCCTGCAGCGGTTTCTGGGCGAGATGGCCGGCCTGATGCAGGAGCGGGCAAGAAGCATTGCCCAGCGGCTTGCTGCCCCCGAACAGGCGGGTGTCGCCGATGTCTCGGATTTCATGCTTTTGCAGCTGCTCAACCGCCTGCAGCCCCGCTTTCTGCATCTGGCCCAGCATCGCCGCCTGCACCCGGAAACGCTGTATGCCTGCATGCTGGAAGCCTGTGGCGAGCTGGCCACTTTTACGGACGAGTCGCGTCTTCCGCGGGCCTACCCTCCGTACGACCACGACCATCCGGACGACTCGTTGCGGGCCCTGATGCAGGGGCTTCGACTGGCGCTGTCCACCGTGCTCGAAGCGCGCGCCGTTGCGATTCCGCTGGAGCATCGTCGGTACGGCCTGATGGTTGCACCCTTGAGTGATCCCGGGCTCCTGGAGGATGCGGAGTTCATCGTGGCGGTGCACGCCGATATGCCGGTGGAGGAACTGCGTCGCCTGTTCGTGCAGCAGACCAAGGTGGCCAGCATTGAACGCATCACGGACCTGGTGAGCCTGCAGTTGCCGGGCGTGCCGCTGGTCCCGTTGCCCGTGGCGCCACGGCAGCTTCCATACCACGCAAGCCACATCTACTTCCAGCTCGACCGGCGTAGTGAGGCATGGTCGACGTTGTCCGGCGGTAGCGGCTTCGCATTTCACGTCGGCGGGAAATTTCCGGGGCTGGATATCCAGTTCTGGGCGATCAGGAGCTAGCGATGACGGCAATCGCAGAAAGTCTGAAAGATCATGGAAGGGGTTTCAGCGAGGGAGGTTCCGGAGCCGCGGTGCAGGCCGGCATGCTGGATGGCGACGAGGCACTGGTGTTCCGGCTTCGGGGCTACAGCCTTAATCCGCTGGTCGATGCGGCGAGTCCGCTGTTTGGACTGGTGATCCGCGTACGCCAACTGGAGCGGCTGGAAGACGTTGAAGCCCTGTACCGCCAGGTGGTGGAGGAAATCCGCTCCATCGACATCGAGCTCACGGAGCAGGGCTACGACAGACCAACCGTGCTGGCGTATCGCTATGTCCTGTGTTCGTTCGTCGACGAGGCGGTGATGAGCACCTCGTGGGGTGCGCAGAGCGACTGGGCGGAACATTCGCTGCTGGCCCGTTTCCATGACGAGACCTGGGGAGGGGAGAAGGTCTTTTCCATCCTCGCACGGCTTCAACAGGAACCGCAGCGGTACGAGGAATTGCTGACATTCATCTATGTCTGCCTTTGTTTGGGGTTCGAGGGGCGCTACCGCATACAGCCCGAAAAGAACGACGAGTATCAACGTATCGTCAAGGCGCTGGGGGATCAGCTGTCGTCCCTGCACGAAACCAGTGAAGAAGCACTGACGGATCCGGAACGGCATGTGACGCGCAGTCGCTGGAAATCGCGCGGTGAGTTTCCCGTGTGGATGATCGTTGGACTTTTTGCTGTGGTGTCTGTGGGCCTTTATCTGGCGATGTCCTGGTCCCTCGGTCAGCAGGCGAGTGAAGTCAGCGCCCTCGTGGCGCAATGGTTCGAACAAAAAGGGAATTGACATGCTCAAGGTAGAGCTCGGCGCACTTCTCAAGCGTCTGCATCCGGTCGCACGGCAGGGCCTGGAGGCCGCGGCCGGTTTGTGTATTGAACAGCGCGCACCGGAGGTGAGTGCTGCGCATGTGCTGGCAGCGTTCCTCGATCAGCCCTTGTGCGACGTCCGCTGCCTGCTGGGCGATGCCCTCGGGGAGGTTTCGGAGCTGCGCGGCCGGTTGCTGGCCGCAGCGGCGCCCATGCGTCCGGAAGAGGAGGGCACACCGGCTTTTTCGCCGACGCTGGTCGCCCTTCTGCAGGATGCCTGGCTGATGGCCAGCACGGAGCTGGAGCATAGTCAACTGCGCAGCGGCGCCATCCTGCTCGCCTTGCTGCAGTACCCGGACCGCTACCTCGATCACGACAACGCGTATCGGATGGCGGCCGTCGATCGCCATGTACTGTTGCGCGATTTCGACCGGCTTGTCGCCGGGTCCGCGGAGCAGCCCCGGAAGGAGGGCGCCGAAGCGGTTGCCGCCAGCGCGGATGACAGTGCGCTGGGGCGTTTTACCCATTCCCTGACCGAACAGGCCCGCGAAGGTGAACTGGATCCGGTGCTCTGTCGGGATCTCGAAATCGACCAGATGATCGACATCCTGGTCCGACGCCGGAAGAACAACCCCGTGGTGGTCGGTGATGCGGGCGTGGGCAAGAGCGCGCTCGTTGAAGGACTGGCCCTTCGCATTGTCGCGGGCAAGGTGCCCGCGTCACTGCGGGAGGTGGATCTGCGGGTTCTGGACCTCGGGGCCCTGCAGGCCGGGGCCGCTGTGAAGGGCGAGTTCGAGAAACGCCTCAAGGCAGTGATACGCGAAGCAGCGGAAGGGCAGTGCCCGGTGCTGCTGTTCATCGACGAGGCGCACACGCTGATCGGGGCCGGGAACCCGGAGGGTGCCGGGGATGCCGCCAATCTGCTGAAGCCGGCCCTGGCCCGCGGTGAGCTGCGGACGATCGCCGCTACCACCTGGCGCGAGTACAAGAAATACATCGAGAAGGATCCGGCCCTGGCGCGCCGCTTCCAGCCCGTCAGCGTGGTTGAGCCGACGCCGGAGCAGGCGCTGGTTATCCTTCGCGGGTTGAGGGATGTCTACGAAGACAGCCACGGCGTCGTGATCGGCGAAAGCGCCCTCCGTGCGGCGGCGGAATTGTCGGCACGTTACCTCGCCGGCCGACAGCTGCCCGACAAGGCGATCGAGGTGCTGGACACCGCTTGTGCAAGAGTGGCCCGGGCGTTGCAGTCGCCTCCGCGGGGACTGGTTCACCTGGATAGCGAGGTTCTCGCGATGGAGCGGGAGATGGACCAGGTGCAGCGGGAGCGACTGCTGGGGCGTGCGGATGCGGGGGATCGCGAGGCGGAACTGTCGCGGGATCTTGCGGAGCTCCGGGCCAGGCGCACCGAACTCGATGCGGCATGGCAGGAACAGCGTGAAAAGGTTCGGGCGATCCTGGACCTGCACTCCCCGCTGCTGAGCGAAGCGGCGGGGCAGGACGGCGAGCGCGATGCGGCGGCCGCCAGGCTTGCGCAATTCGAACGCGAGCTCGAGGCGCTGCAGACGCGCCATGCCCTGGTCAGCGCGACGGTCGAGGCGCCCCGGGTTGCAGAAGTGATCGAGGACTGGACAGGCGTTCCGGTGGATCGCATGAGCGACGACGAGCTCGGCCGTCTGACGCGGCTTCCCGCTCTGCTTGGCGAACATATCAAGGGACAGGACGCAGCCATCGAACAGCTTCACCGGCACCTGTTGACCGCGCGCGCGGATTTGCGCCGACCGGGGCGTCCACTGGGGGCGTTCCTGCTGGTGGGGCCGAGCGGTGTCGGGAAGACCGAGACGGTCCATCAGGTCGCCGAGCAGCTTTACGGGGGGCGACAGTTCCTGACCACCATCAACCTGTCGGAGTATCAGGAGAAGCACAGTGTTGCGCGGCTGATCGGTTCGCCGCCGGGCTATGTCGGTTTCGGCGAAGGCGGGCTGCTTACCGAGGCCCTCCGCCAGCGTCCGTACTCCGTGGTACTGCTGGACGAGGCCGAGAAGGCACACCCCGACGTCCTGAACCTGTTCTATCAGGCATTCGACAAGGGGGAACTCAGTGACGGTGAAGGTCGCTGTATCGACTGTCGCAACGTTCTGTTTTTCCTTACTTCCAACCTTGGGTATGAACAGATTGTGCGGCATCACGCGGAACCGGAGGCGCTGGAGCAGGCGCTTTATCCGGAGCTCGCCGCGTTCTTCAAGCCCGCCTTGCTGGCCCGGATGGAGATCGTTCCTTACCGGCCGTTGTCCGACAGCACCCTCGAGGAGATCGTTACGGCGAAACTCGATGGCCTGGTGACGCGTATCCGGCGGCAGCATGCGGGTGCCGAAATCGAGGTGGCGCCGGCGTTGCCGCAGGCCATCTGCCGGCGGGCGCGGCGAAGCGAGAACGGTGCCCGCATGCTCGAATCCGTCATCGAAGGCGAGCTGTTGCCGCCGGTGTCGTTGAAGCTGCTGGAGCATCTGGCCCGCAAGGAAACGATCCAGCGCATGGAACTCGGAATTGACCCGGAGAGCGGTGAATTCCGCGCTGATATCGCCTGACGACACGCCGCGATTGCACGCAACCGTGACTCTCGAATCTGACATGCAGGCGAACGGCCATGTCGTCGGCGGGCTTGTGTCGGTGGTTCCACTGGTGGAAAGCCGATCACCCGAACAGTTGCGCCGACGCACGGCCCGTTTGCTCGAGGAAACCGTGCCGACCGGCTGGGTTCGTCTCCTGGCGCTGGATGCCAGCGGGCGGTGGATGTCTGCCGACGCCAACGCGGCGCGCTACGCCTGCGATGACTTCCGGCATCCCTATGCGCATGTGGTCCGGTCCGGGCGTACGTTGCAAGCACGCGTGGCGGACCTGCGAGGGCGCATGGATGACCCGGAGTTTCGGGCCGATATCGAGGATCTGCCCGGCGACTGGGAGATCGAGTGCCGGCCGCTGCGTGGAGAAGCGGCCGGAAACGACTGGCTGGGAGTCATGGCGCTCGCGGGTCCCACGGGCCGCTTGCGGGCGCTGCGGGCCGCTCCGGACCTTGGTGCGCTGGAGCGGCTTGTCAGCACCACCTGGTACAGGCTGCTCAACCAGGCGCGAGCGCACCGCCGTGACGAGGATCTGCGCCATTCCCTGAACCGCCTGCAACAGGACTCCCGGGCCCGTTCCCTGGAACAGGCGCTTGGCCGCCGACTGATCGGGGGGTCGCCGGCCATGGCCGAACTGAGATCCCGTGTGATCCGCGCGGCGGAAACCAGGCTCGCGGTCCTCCTGCAGGGCGAGACCGGGACCGGAAAGGAGCACGTCGCACGGGCAATCCACGAATTCTCGGCGCGGCGTGAAAAGGCATTTGTGGCGATCAATTGCGCTGCCATCCCGGAGGCGCTGCTCGAATCGGAGTTGTTCGGCCACCTGCGTGGGGCCCACTCCGGGGCGACGCACGATCGCGCCGGTCTGCTGGCCGAAGCGGACGGGGGGACCCTGTTTCTGGACGAGATCGGCGACATGCCGTCGGCGCTGCAAGCGAAGCTGCTGCGGGTGCTGGAGAGTGGCCGGTATCGTCCGCTGGGCGGAGGGCGGGAGCACGAGGTGGATGTCCGTCTTGTATCCGCAACCCACCAGCCGCTGGTAGAGCTTATCCGCGATCGGCGTTTCCGGGCCGACCTCTACTACCGGCTGAACCAGTTCCCCCTCCATCTCCCGCCGTTGCGGGAGCGTCGGGAGGATATTGACGAGCTGGCCCGGCATTTCGTCGACGAATTCGCCGCGCGCGAGGGACGGGACGGCATCAGTATCAGCCACGAAGCCCTCGCCTGTCTGGAGGGGTATGAGTTCCCCGGGAACCTGCGCGAGCTGCGCAATACGCTGGAATACGCCTGCGCGATGGCGAGCGAAGGCGAAGTGATCCGGCCGGAGTTGCTGCCGGTGGCAAGGGCTACGGAGCCGGTCGTCCCGGGAGCCTCCAATCCGGCGCAGGCGCCGGTCAACCTGCGGCAGGCGGTGCGCGATTACGAGGCGCGCCTGATCCGGGAGAAGCTGCGCCAGTTCGAGGGAGACCGCGCCAAGGCTGCGCTGAGCCTGGGCGTTCCGAAAAGGACGCTGGCGTACAAATGCCGGCAATTCGAGTTGGACAAGGATTTCACATGAGGCACGGAAATGCTGCACGGCTTCTGTTACTGCCGCTCGCCTGGGCGGCAGGGCTCCTGCAGGCCAGCGAGTCGGTTGGCCCGGAAGCCGTCTCCGCATGCGTGGAGATCGAAGCAAGGGCCGATCGTCTGGCCTGTTATGACGACCTCTTCCGCTCCGAATCGGGCGACCCCGGCGCGTCGCACCCGGCCCCTCCGCTGTGGGAGGTGGTCGAGCGGCAGGAAGCCCGACGCGCGACGGACGATCATCGTCTCAGTGTCGGGGAATACGAGGAGGTGGTGCTGCTCACAGCCCCGGCACTGGGTACGCCGCCGCCGCGGCCTCGGCTGGTGGTCGCCTGCTATTCGGACATTACCCATTTCCAGGTCCATCTTCCGCTACCGGCGTCGGCGGGTCGCGTCGACATGGAGCTCGTCCAGGGCGGCACCCGCATCCAGCAGACCTGGCGCGTGCGCGATGGCGGCCGGGTCGTGAGTGGGGGGCGCGGCCTGCCCGCGATCGCAACCCTGCGGCAGTTGCTGGCGGGCGGGAATCTGGAGCTGGGCAGCGAGGCGTTGCCGGCACTGGACGGGCTGCGCTTCGAGATCGACGACCTGGCCGAAGCGATTCGGCCTTTGAGGGCGAAATGTCGTTGGTAGAAGACATGGACCGGGTCGAATCCGGTGCGCACGTGGAGGCGGTGCTGGCGCCGGTGGACGGGCCCTCGGGGGTTGGTCAGGAAGTGGCCGGCAGTACCGACTACGCCTGGCTGGACGAGGAACTGATGAAGGTCGGCTCCCTGCGGCATGGCCAGATTGACTGGGCCGGCGCGGAAAGTCGCGCGATCCGGCTGCTCTGTGAAGCGGGCAAGGACATTCGGGTGCTCGCCCATCTGCTTCATTGTCTGCAGCAGGAGCGTGATCCGGCCCGCTTCGAAGTCTCGTTGCGGTTGCTCTCCGGGGCACTGGATACATGGTGGGAAAACGCCTACCCGCGACCCGGCGAGCCCGGCAAGGCTCTGCGCCGGAAACTGTTCGGCACCATCATGCAGCGCGCCGTTCACTTGGCCGCCGGTCTCCCGGCCGGCACGAAATGCGGGTACAAAGAGCACCTCGACATACTCGAGCAGTTGCAGGAGAAGGCGCGGGCGGCGGGATTGCCGGTCGACCCCCTGGAGGAGCTGGAACAAACGCTGACCCGTCTCGCGGCGGCAGCGCCCGAGGGCCCAGGGGAGCTGGAGGAGGAGCACGGACCAACGCCTCCCGAGCGGGCCCCATTGTCCGCGGATCAAGGCTCCGCGCTGGCCGGAATCGAGCTGCGCACCGGGGACGAACGCGGGCAACGGGAAGCGCTGCTTCGCGTGGCCGATCATCTGGCCGCTCAGGCGCCCGATCAGCCCATCGGCTATCGGCTGCGTCGCTACGCGGTGTGGGCGCCGATCGACGGTGTTCCCGCGACCCGTGACGGTCAACGTACCGAGCTGGCGGCCGTGGCCGCCGACCGCATGGCGGAGTATCGCGAAGGGGCGGAGCGCGGTGGCAACCACGCCCTCTGGCAGCGACTGGAGAAAAGTCTGGCGGTCAGCCCCTTCTGGCTCGAGGGGCAGCGTCTCAGTGCAACGCTGGCGCAGCGCCTGGGGTTCGATGACTGCGCCGATGCGATTCACGAGGAAACCGTCCGATTCGTAACCAGGCTACCCGGGCTTGTGGAACTGCAGTTCAGCGACGGGACCGCGTTCGCGGATGAAACCACGCGCCAGTGGCTGGCCCGGGCGGGCGGGACGGAAAGCAGCGGACTGCCGGCAGCGGATGCTCCATGGCAGCAGGCCCTTGCAGAGGCGCGCTCCTGCCTGGACGAGGACGATGGTCTGAACACCGCACTCTCCATTCTCGACCGCGGGCTGGCGGCAGCCAGGTCTCCGCGTGACGAGGCCTATTGGCGTCTTGCCAGCGCCGACCTGCTTGGGGAAGCCGGGCTGGAGGCTCTGTCCCGGCAGCAGTACCGGGCGGTACAGGCCGTGATCGAGGACCTCGCACTGGAACACTGGGAACCCCAGCTCGTTCAGCGCCTGAAGGCGGCCGGTGCAGGCTGTCGGAACTAATCGGAAAAACACGCAGGAAGCACACATGTGGAATCACGCAAGGAAAGGCATCTCCCGCTTTGCACGGAGCATCTTCAAGCCGTCCGCCATCGGTGGGGCCGGGAAGGCGGCGGGTCAGGGGGGCGGCTCCGGCAAGCTCTGGTTCTGGTTGCTCGTGGCGATGCTGGCTGCAGTGCTGGCCGTGATCTGGATATGGGGGCCGGCCTGGCAGGTGGGCGACAGCCACCCGCTGGCACCCTGGCCGAACCGGCTCGCGGTGATTCTGGCCGTGGTCGCAACGGTGCTCGTGATATGGGGTGTGCGTCTGGCCGCCCGTCTGAAGGCGGTTGACGAGGAACGCAGACAGGCTGGCCAGCCCGATCCGGTAGCCCTTGCGGTGGAGCACCAGACCCAGGGCCTGGCCCGCTGGCTTGAACAGCTGCGCGGACACCTCGGGCGGCGCCGCCGGGCCATGTATTCTCTCCCCTGGTACATGGTGCTGGGCCCGGACGACAGCGGAAAGACCAGCCTGATCAATCGGTCGGGATTGCGTTTCGCGCTGACCCGGACGGTGCTGCAGCCGGAGGAGGATGAAGGCAGCGGTCGGCGTGTGGACTGGTGGGTGAGTGATCAGGCGGTGCTGGTCGAGCCTGGAGAGGGCCTGCTCGAACACGATTCCGGAAGGGATGAAAACGCGATGGACGCGGTGTCCCAAGGGCTCTGGTCCAACCTGGTTGACTGGATCCGGGTCCAGCGGCCCCGGCGCCCCCTGGACGGGGTCCTGCTGGTGCTGGATCTTTCGTGGCTGGCGTCGGCCAACCCTTCAAAGCGCCGTCAACAGGCCGAGATTGTCCGCGGACGCTTGCAGGATCTGACAACCCGCTATCGGAGCCGGGTGCCGGTCTACGTGGTCCTCACCAAGATGGATGGCCTTTTCGGCTTTGACGAATTCTTCCGTCATTACGGCCGGGATGCCCGCAGCGAGCCACTGGGCTTCTCCTTCGAGCCCGGAGTCGCGGACCAGCCCGACCAATGGGAGCGGGCCTTCGCCGAAGAGTACGAAGGGATGGTCCAGCGCATCGACCGAAGGCTTCTGAACTGGCTGGCGGAGTCGCGGGACCGTTCCGAACGGGAGGCGGTGTTCCGTTTCTCCCGCCAGCTGGCGGGGCTGGGCGAGGTGCTGCGCGAGACCCTCCAGGAAGCACTCAGCGCCCGACGATACGCCACGGAACCGCAGGTACGCGGAGTGTATTTCACGTCCGTGTATCAACAGGGCGTGCCGGTGGACCCCTTTGCGGAAACGGCAAGTGCGCGTTATCGCATGAAGGGCGAAGCGCGTCCGGCATACAGGGCGGCGCGCTCGGTCGCGTATTTTTCCGAACAGCTTCTCCAGCGCGTGGTGTTTCCCGAGGCGGGGTTGGTCGGAGAAACGGCCGATGCTGTCGCGAAGCGTCGTACGGTGCACCGGGCAACGATTGCGCTGTGCCTGGGCGGCGGTCTGGCGCTGGTGCTGGGCTGGGGTCATTTCTACCAGAAGAACGCCCTTGCCCTGCAGGCGGTGGAAGCCAAGGCCCATGGGCTGATGGACGTACAGCCCTCGGTGATGCAGCGTGACGACCCCACCGGGCAAAGCATGGTTGATCTGCTGGACCGGATGCGCGATGCGACTGCGGTTTTCGGTGACTATCGACAGCGCTGGCCGGCCGTGGCGGATATGGGCCTGTATCAGGGGTATACCGTGGGCCGGATGGTCGATCAGGCCTATCTGGACATGTTGCAGTACCACTTCCTGCCCGCGGTGATGATCGGTATTGCGGACGAGATGAACACCGCGGCGCCCGGCAGCAACGAACAGCTCACCCGATTGCGGATTCTCCGGATGATCTCCGATGCCAGCGGCCGCCAGCCGGAGCGCGTGCATGCCTACATGGCGGATCGCTGGCAGAGACAGTTCCCCAACCAGGGTGAGCTGCAGCGCCGGCTGCTGGCCCACATGGATTACGCCATGGCCCATACGGATCTCCTCTTGGAGTGGTCGCAGGGCAACCCCCGTGCGCAGGCGGCGATGGAGCCGGTGGAGGGCAGTATTCGGGAGGCCCAGCAGGTGCTCGCGCGTCAGCCGCTTGACGAACGGGTCTATTCCCTGCTGCGCAAGCAGGGCGAGGCCCGTGGCGACGGGGCGCTGCGTCTCGACCGTCGGGTCGGACCCGGGTGGAGTACGGTCTTTCGGGCGCGGGATGGCGACGTCTCCAGCATTCGGCTCCCCGGGCTGCTGACCCGGCAGGGCTTCGAGGAAGTATTTCTGGAGGACATCGAAGAGGCCACCGAACTGGCGCTGGTGGACCTGTGGGTTCTGGGCCGACGTGACGATATCGCCTTCAGTGACCGGGATGAGGAGCGGCTCCGCGACGCGCTTCGCGAGCGCTACGTGGCCGATTACCATGTCACCTGGCGTCAGGCCCTGGACAACATCCGGCTGGTCGATTTCGAGCATGTTTCCCACGCCGTTGTGGTGATGGATGCACTATTGGGGGCGAGTCGTCCTCTGGATCGGCTGTTGCTCGAGGCGGGGCGCCATACCGATCTCTACCCGCGCCTGCCGGTGGACGACGAAGCCGCCCGCGAGGCGCTCAAGACTTCGCCGCGTTACCAGCTGGCCGGCGAGGTTGCCCGGCATTTCGAGGCCCTGCACGCCGTCGGCCGCGCCGACGAGGACGACCCGAGTGACCTGGAAAGCGCGATGGCCGCCGTGGCAGAGCTGCGGGATCACCTTCGGTCGATCGAGCAGTCCAGCGAGCCCGGGCGTACGGCCTTCCGGCACGCACGCGACCGTCTGTTGCTGTCGAGCGGTGACCCGGTGGAGGCGGTCGAGCGTCTGGCGGGGGATCTGCCGGCCCCCGTTGATCGATTCCTTGACGACCTGGCGCAACAGAGCTGGCAGCTGATCACCGCCGAGGCGATTCGTTATCTCGAGCGGCAATGGCTGGACGAAGTGGTGGCCCCTTTCGAGAGCGGTCTGGCGGGACGTTATCCCCTCGATCCGGAGGCCGACCGCGAGGCGGCACTCGAGGACTTCGAGGCATTCTTTGCGGAAGGCGGGGTGATCGATGGTTTCTTCCAGGACAAGCTGCAGCCGTTCATCGACGAGGGGCCGGAACTGCTCGAGGATGCGGATGGCGCTTCGCTGCTGAACCCCGCCGTGCTGCGGTCGGTCGAGCAGGCCGAACGGATCCGCGAGGCCTATTTCGGTCGTGATGGCCTCCTGGACGTGGAATTCACTGTAGAGCCCGTAACACTGAGCAGCGACAAGCGGCGAAGCATCCTCAACGTCGACGGACAACTCCTGGAATACCGCCACGGTGCGCCGGAAGGGGTTCGCATGATCTGGCCCAACAACCTGCGCGATACCAACGAAAGTCGGGTCACCCTGGTACCGGGACAGGTCAACCGCTCGCCACGCAGTGTGTCGTTCCGCGGGGCATGGGCATGGTTCCGTCTGGTGGACCACGCCGAGATCGTCTCCGCCGGGGAAAGGGAGCTGAAACTTCGCTTCGGCGTTGATGGGGGGCACATGACCTACGAGCTCACCGCCAAGGGCTCCCGGAACCCCTTCACCCGGCCTCTGACACGGAACTACGAATTGCCGACAGCGCTTTACCACGACGGGGGAAGCCGGAATGCTGAAACGCGTTGAGGGATGGTTCCGGCGTCGTGGCCAGGGCGATGCAACGCCCGCGGCGGCTGCCGGGGACACTGCGGCCGGGTTGGGCCTGCGCCCCGTGCCTGTGGAGATGCTGGACGCGTTTCTGGAGACCGTTCGGCTTGCCGATTACCAAGGCTGTTCTCCCTGGGTGCTGCGTGAAGAGCAACAGCTCGCAACGTTTCGGCGTGCGTTGGAGCATCTGGTCCAGAGTGGCGTTTGGCTGCAGGTTGCCGATGAGGGGGTCGAACACTGGGATGGGCGCCTGATGAGCCTGTGCCCACGCCCGACCGAGCCGCTGGGATTCGTGCTCGCCTGCCGGCCGCAACCGGAAGCGGCGTGGCAACTACGGTTCTTCGGCGTGCCCGAGCAGTGGCGGGGGCGGGGCCATGGCCGGCGGTTGTTGCAACAGACCCGGGAGGCCTTTCGGGGAGAACCCTGTGTCGCGCGCCTGCCTGTCGTCTGCGAAGCAGCGGCCCGTTGTCTGGAAGGTGCCGGATTCGAGCGCCAGGGGACGGATGCAAAGGACGTAATGCATTACGAAGCACCGGCCTACTGGGGACCCTGACGGGTTTGTCCCGGTCGGGGGCATCAGGCTGCACGGCCGGCTTCCACCTGTTGCCGTTTCCGTCCCCGTCCCTCGGTGCGCAAGGGGCGGGGCGGACGGTCCGGGGCCGTGCGGCGCCCGGGTAACAAGTTGCCCGCAGGCAACATCCTGCTCGCCATGCCGGGCAAGACTTCGCCCACGGGAGGGGAGACTCGGTTGGCTGGGGCGACAAGTTATTGTTTTTCAGGCCGCACAAAGAACGGGGCAGCATTGGCACGGAAGCTGCTTTTCGTTTGGTGTCCTCCGGGACATTCACCAACCAACGTCACAAGGAACTGACAATGCCAACACCTTGCTACATCAGCATCCAGGGACAAACCCAGGGCAACATCACCGCTGGCGCGTTCACCCCCGATTCGGTCGGCAACATCTATGTGGAAGGGCACGAGGACGAAATGCTTGTCCAGGAGGTCAAGCACGTGGTGACTGTCCCGACCGATCCGCAATCCGGTCAGCCCTCCGGTCAGCGCGCGCACAAGCCGCTGATCGTCACCGTCGCCCTGAACAAGGCCGTGCCGCTGCTCTACAACGCCCTGGCAGCGGGTGAATCCCTGCCGTCCGTGGACCTGCGCTGGTACCGCACCTCCACGGACGGCAAGCAGGAGCATTTTTTCACCACCACGCTGACCGACGCCACCATCGTGGACATCGATCTCAGCATGCCGCACGCGCAGGACGCATCCAAGGCCGAGTTCACCCAGCTCGTGAACGTCAGCCTGGCCTATCGCAAGGTCGACTGGGAGCACACAGTGGCCGGTACCTCCGGTACCGACGACTGGCGTTCGCCCGAGGAGTCCTGATCCGGATCGAGGCCGCCCGGAAGGGCGGCCTCGACCCTCGAATCAAACGCTGTCATGGCCGCCGATGGACTCTCGTGGTGCCGGGGGCTATGCAGTCTGGATAGCCAATACAAGGGAGAAGGAACCATGTCCAAAACGATCATGGTCGTGGGGGACCTGGATACCGGGCATGACGGCTACCCGCCAACGCCCGTGATCTCGGGCAGTCCCACGGTCTTCGTCAACGGACGCCCGGTTGCGCGCGAGGGCGACCCGCTGGCTCCGCACAAGAAATCCGGCAAGTCCACCCACACCCGCAACATTGCTCCGGGCGGTTCCACGGTGCTGGTGGATGGCCGCCCTGTCGCTCTGACGGGCCACCCGGTGTCCTGTGGTGGCGTCATGGTGGGTGGCGGCGGCAGTGGCGTTGTGAGCGGATCCTGACAGTCCCACCACCGTCGGCCGGATAGGTCCGTTCGTCGGCCCACCCGGGCTGTCCGGTCCGTTCGAAGTCGGGCGTGAGCAGGTCGTCCGGCCGGGGTTCGGTGGGGCCTGGCGCGGGCAGGACGCGCGGCAGGTCGTCGTTTTCGGTGTTCCGGCGCCACTGCACGCGGACCGTGATCGTCTGTCTGTGGATGTGGTAGTGGCCGTCCCTGCGCTCGATGTCGGGCAGCGAGCGGTCGATCCAGAAATAGTATTCGCGCCCGTCGGGCAGGTAGCGCTGGAAGCGGGGTGCTGGAAGCGGGGTGCTGGCGGCTCGGGTGGCCCGACCGACGTGCAGGGCCTGGAGGCAGGCGTGGAGGGCGTGGGCACCGATAGCCCAGGCGCTGAGGTCGCTCATCCGGTCCCGCGACGAGCGGGCGGCCAACGGCTCCACCATGTTCCTTTTAGCCATACCCATGGTTGTTCCGGTCATGCCGCGTTGGCGGCGAATGGCCGTGTGGGGTAGGCCTTGCGCGGTGTTGGCTCGACCTCGATGCCGAAGCGTTGTTCGACATTGCCCATCTCCACGAACGGCTCGCCGCGCTGGTAGGCGGCGCGCAGTTGTTCGCTGAGCTCGGTCAGAGGTTGGGAGGGCCGGGCCCACTGGGTTTCGGGCAGCGGTCGGGACCACTCGGCGAGCCAGTCCCTGGGCACGGCCCGGGGCAGCACATGCTTCATGCGGTACTCGGTGTACCAGTGGGCGAAGCGGGCATGGTTCCACCACTGCTCGCGGCGAAAGCGCTGCCAGCGGCGCTTGTCGTGGGTGCGCTCGTAGCGTTCCCGCTCCCGGGCCACCTGGGCGTCGTACCATTCCACGCCCCACTCCCGGGCCGACGGCGTGATCGCCTCGGGCCCCTCCTCCATGAAGCGGCGGATGTACTCCCACTGGGCCAGCGCGCCGGGCAGGCCGCCGACCCCGACGATGATGCCGGCCCCGGGCAGGGTGTAGCCGGGTCGTTCGGGATCGGGCGGCATCAGGGCGAAGTTCCAGCCGAAGCCCGTCACCCCACCAGCGCTGAGGCTGGGGTTGAACCCGCAGACCGCGATCACGTCCTCCCAGGGCACCAGCACCGTCTGGCGCTGCTGGCCGACGAGCTTGCGGCAGAAGTCATAAAAGTGGGGGTAGAGGGGAAGAAAGGCCAAAGAGGCGATGTGGATGAGCAGTACCTTGAGTGGAAAGGCCGTATCCGGATTCGTCATCCATTCAGGCGATTCCGCTATGAAGATGAGCCCTGTTGATGCAGCGATGGCACCGGAAATTGCCATCAACCACATGTTGGTCGGATCGGGCAGCCAGAAGCGCCTTCCCGGGGCGTCCACTACGAAGGCCACCTCGCGGCGTTGTCGGTGCAGGCGAATGGGCGGGATGCGCTTCAGTACAACATCGGGAAAGAGAATGCCGGTGAAGAGAGGAAACAGCGATATGCCATAAGCCACCCCAAACCACCATGGGATGGTTGCCAATGGCAGCCCCCCCCAAAAGAAAGCCAGCAGTAACAGAAATGCCCCGATGCCCACGATAAAGGTCAACCCAACACTAAAGACATGCCCCGTAATCAGGAGGCTATCGAGGCTGGCGCCCTGGCGCAGGTCCATTGTGGCCTCGTCGTGGCGCACATCGATATGGGCCACGTCCACCCCGTGTTCGCTGTCGGTGGGGACCGGCAGGGGGCTGAGGCAGTACTGCTCACCGCCGGCGCGGCTTTCCCGCTCGCCGGCGCGCATGGGGGGCAACGGTTCGTCTGTGGTCGGTTTGGGCATGTGGGGTTTTCCCTTGTTCTTATGGCCAGGGCGTCAGGGGCATGTCCGGCCAGTTGCCCACCTGATGGCGGGTGAGGCGGCGATCGCCGAGGGCGGAGAGCTCCTTCCACGCGTCGGAGAGCGACGTGCCGCGCCGATGCAGCTGGAATACCCGGGTGGTGCGCCCCTCGGGGCCTTTGGTGCGGATGACCAGGCGGAACTCGTGGCAGTCGGCCAATGCCTCGGGATCGAAATGGTAGTGCAGGGCATAGCTAGAGCCCCGGGTTTCGAGCTCGGCATGTTCGAGTAAGTCCCGGGTCATTCCCTTGAGGTGCGGGGTGACGCCCCAGAGGCCCACTGCAAGGTTTTCAGCACTGGGGGCGTCAAGCCCGGGCAGCCCGATGCGGATGGCGAGGTCGCTGGCTGCCGGGCCGGGTCCCGGGCCGCCATGGGGTTCGGCCTGCCCCTGGCGTTCCACCCTGAGATCGGTATCGCCCAGTCGGGCCAGTGCCCGCTGGTGGGCCTCACGATCCCAGCCCTCGTTCTCCCGCCCCCAGTGGCTGCGCTGGCACCAGCGCTGCACGGGGCTCAACGAGAAGCGATTGGCGAGCGCCTCGCCGATGATCAGCAGCGCGGTGCCGACCGCCACCACCCAGCCCGCGGGGCCGGCGAATTTGAGCAGCAGCAGTCGCCAGGCGACGGCGGGCTTGCCCAGTATCCGGCCAAGGGCGCTCATTCCGCCGATAAAGAAGCCACCACCGGCGACTCCGACGGCACCTGTAAAGGCAACCTGTGAGGCCAGTCGCTCGGCGTCGGTATCCGCTCCTCCGATACGCTGATATTGCCTGTAAACCTCCAAGAGACCTGTAGCGCCACCCAGTAGGGCCACGGCCCCCATCGCTCCATTGGCCACCCTGGCCCAGCGCTCCAGTTGCGCGGGGCTGCCGGCGGCGGCGCGGGTCTCGGCCAGGGCCACCTGCTGAAAGCCGCGCCCCTGGTAGAGGTTGCGGTGGCGGGCGTCGATGATCATTTCCCGGATCGCCATGATGCTTGCAGCAGCCCCGGACACATTGGCAACCATCCTGTTCAGGTGCTCGAGAACATCTGCCTGTGCCTTGGCGTTGAGCATGTCTCGCAACGCCACGCCCGCCATGATCATGCCCAGCACGGACAGGCTGCCGTTGACCAGCACCCCCAGGCTGCGGCCCGTGGATATTTCGCCCTGCTCGTCGCGCACCAGGGTGTTCAGGGTGTCGTTCAGTGTGGCTCTCGGCTGGTGGGCAATTTTGCGGTCGGCGGCACGTTCCGCCAGGGCCGCACGGGTGGCGGCCATGCTGAGGCCGCCAACCTTGAGGGCGTGGCCGTTGTCCTTGTCGATCGGGAAGCTGTGTTCGGCCAGGTCGTCGAGTGCCGCTCCCAGCAGGCGCTTGTGCTGGTTGATTCCTAACTGGGCCTCCCGGATCTTGCGGGCGTTGAACTGGTCGGCCGCCCGGCGATGGGCCTGGCGGGTACCGCGCCTTGATGCGCGCGTCATCTCCTGCTGGCGTTCCCGCTGGAGTTGTTCGAGCTTCTGTTCCAGCGCGGTCAGTCGGGTCATGGCGGTATCGGTGTCGACCAGCGCCTTCTGGATGCGGTCCAGGACCGATTGATCGGGGATGTCCCAGCCCAACTCCAGCAGGCCCAGGCGTTCGGCGAACATCAGCCTTTGCCCTTCCGGCAACCGGGAAGCGAGGGTTGCGATGCGCGGCCCCAGGTCACTGTCCTGGGCCTCGTCGAGCAGTGTGGTGAGGACAGCCTGCCCCAGCATCTTCTCCTTGAGCTGCACTTCGCCGGCGATGGCGGTTCGGGCTTCGTCGGAAAGCCCCTCCACGCTGCGAAAGCGAAGCCCGGTCTGTTGCTCCACCGTATCCCGCCACTGCTGGTAGCTGGCCAACGCGCCTTCGGCGGCGATCAGTGATGCCGTCTGGGACAGGGCCTTCTGGATGCCACTCCCTTGTGACAGGAACGTCTCGACGAAGGATTCGGTAGGCACGAAGTGCATCAGGTGCGCCGTTGCCGGGGTGTCACCGGCGTAGTAACGCGCCAGGAAGGCCTCCTGCCCGCAGGCCAGCAGTGTCTCGACGGCCTGTTTCTCCAGCAGGCAGGCCAGCACGATGTGGCGCTCGTCCTCGCGGTCGAGCAGCAGCGCCTGGGTGTGCCAGGTTTCCAGGATGGCCGCCAGATCGGTACCGATGCCTTGATAGTCGACCTGCCACCGGGCCTCGAGTCGATCGGCATGGGCCAGGTAGTCCGCCATCTCGCTCTGGCGGATCACATCGACGATGCCCTTGGGCGCCAGGGCGTAGTGGCCGCCGATCACCTCGCGGAAGTGATCCTGCTCAGCGCGCTCGACGAAGTCTTCCACCTGATCGGCCGTTGTGCCCAGTCTTTCGGCCAGCTGTTCGCTCAACGCGGAGATATCGCCCTCGATGGGGGCCAGCTGCCTGCGCATGAACCCCGGGTGACCGCCGGCACTAACGGAAGCGTCCTCGTGGGTTTCGCGGTGCTGCGAAAAGAGCTCTGCAAGCTTCTGGAGGTCATCCCGCTCGGCATCGCCTGCATTCCCCAGCCAGTCGGGGATGTTGCCCTCGCCTGCATTGGCGATGTGCGGCTCGAAATCGAGGGTTATGAACCCGTCGATGGTTCGGGCGGCAAAGAGCGGGCTTTCCTGCTCGGCCAGCCAGTTGCCCTGCTGTTCCGCCAGGCAGGCCCAGGACTGGGCCAGGTCCTTGACGCGCCCGGCGATGTCCTCGACCAGCAGGCAGGCACTGTCCTGCTGGTAGTCTCCCTGAATCGCCGCCTTGATCTCCGCGGCACGGGCAAGGCGCCATTCGCCGTGTTCGCCTTCGGTTTCGCACCAGGGATAGCTGCCCGGGTCGAGGGGCTCGCCGCTGTCCGGGCCCGGGGCGGCCGGCGTCGGGCGGGGTTCACCGTGATCGTCCGCCAGGACATCCTTCAACGCTTCGGGGTCCAGCAGATGGGCGGTGCCGTTCCCCGGGCAGTAGGCGCCGACATTTACCCGTGTCATGACCTGATCGCGAAAGGCCGCCTGCCGCAGCATCGACTGATGCACGTCGGTGAGCTCCACCGGGCTGAACAGCACCTGGATGCTGCCCTTGCGTTCGACGATGATCGGATCACCGCTGCCATCGGGTTTGACCTCGAAGACCTGCAGCTCGTCCGGCGCGGAACTGTGGACCAGGTAGAGCCAACCCTCACGAACCGGACGAACGCCGCAACGCCGGAAACTGCCCTCGTGCAGCGGGGCAAAGCCCGGGGTGTCCGACGCCCGCTCCGCCTCCGATGACTCGACCAGGGCGTAACGCACCGGAACCAGTTGCAGGTCGCTTCGCGTAATGGGGCACAGGCCCTGTTCCTCGCCCGGGTCGTTGTCGTTCTGACTGTCGGCGACGCGGTTGGCGGCTTCCATGTCGCTAATCATGCACTGCTCTCCCTGCTCGCAAGCCGCTGGGCCTCGGCGAGGGCGGCCTTGAGTCGTTCCATGGGGGGACGGTCGTCGGTCTGGGTCAGGAGGCGAGCCAGCTCCGGCATGCGCTGTTGATCCAGGGCAGCCTGCCCGTGGGTACCCAGGATGTTGGCCATGTAGTAGTAGGTGCGGCGTCCATCGAAGCCCAGGTGCCGGGTGATATTGATCACTTGCCGGGCGCTGGCGAGCGCCGTCCCGCACTCCCTGAGCAGTGGGCCGTTGGCAAAATACGTCTCGAGGTGTTGTGCCAGCTCTCCGGCAAACCGCTGCCAGGAAATGCGGCTGAGCGACTCGAGATGCGCCGGCTGCAGGCTGAAGCGCTCCCGCGGTGGTGTCGGTGCCCCGGGGTGACTGTTGCCCCGGTCGCGGGTCAAGTGTCGCCAGGTGACGTTGCCGTCTTCGGCCGTGGGCAGCCATAGCGCTTCTATCACGCCAAGGAGAGGGCTTTGTGATGGCTCGGGTTCGGCCTCGAGCAGACACTGCATGACCCGGGGCGAGGCCACTCGCAGAATCTTCTCACCTTGCTCGGGGTGCCCGACGAACAACAGCCAGCGCAGGTGCTCCGCCACTTCGAGCAACGAGAAGTCGCTGGCCATGAGCCAGCCCCAGCCCTCTGCCGCGCCCCGTTTCAGGAAGGAGTCCCAGAGGGGGCTATCCCCTTCCAGGGCCACCAGACATGGCGATATGTTTCGACACTCCGCCAGGGGGGTATGCAGGTACAGCGGCTCATGGAGGGGGGCATCGAGATGCTCGTAGAGCCACCGCTCCAGAGGCTCCAGCGCGATGCCGTCTAGCAGCAGGTAGTGTCTCCCGTCACCGAGGGACGTCCCCGTTGGTGGCGCACCAATGCGGAGTGTTTCCATGGTCATGCCGATCCCTGGTCATCGCCGGCAGGTGTGCAGGGCTGGGTCAGAGCCATTTCCCCGCGCAGGGCAGCCTCCTGGCGAGCCGGTTCGATGCGGGGCCCGTCAGGCTCCGTACCTACCTGCGCAACCGCAGGTTCACGTGTTTTCGCATCCTCAGGTAACGCAGGTGTTCGGGCGGCCTGCCCGGAGCCGGAGCCCGGGCTGCCGCCGGAGTTGAGGCGGACGCTGGGGCCGCTGAGGGTGACGCCGGAGGGGTCGACCTTGATGAAGCTGCCGCCGGCTTCGAGGGTGATCTCGGCGCCGGCGTCGAGGACGACCTGGTGGCCGGCCTTGATGTGCAGTTCGCGGCCGGATTCGCTCAGCCAGGCCTGACCGGCCTTCAGGTGCAGGGTGCCGTCGACGGTGAAGTGCTGGTCGGCGGCGGTGTGTTCGCGGCGTTCGCCCTGGACGGTGAGGTGTTCGTTGCCGCGGACCTCGGCGAGGCGGTCGCCGTGGACGCCAAGATGGCTGTGGCGTTCGATGGTCTCGCTGCGGTCGTTGCGGGTGATCAGATCGAGGTCGCGCTGGGCGTGGAGGTGGATCTGTTCGGCGTCGCGGGCGTCGTCGAAGCGCAGCTCGTTGTAGCCCTCGGCCTGGTGGCTGCGGGTGCGCAGCACGGAGCGGGTCTTGTGGTCGGGCAGCGGGTACGGCGGGGGG
>NZ_ATUL01000019.1:0-53194 GCF_000420185.1 Thioalkalivibrio sp. ALR17-21
CCGGGGGGCAGGGTTCCGTCCGTAGGAGGCCAGCCTCTGGCCGATCCGGCGCAGGAGCCGACCCGGCGCAGCCGACCCGGCCCTAGCCGGCGGAAGGCCCGGGCTCCGCCGCGGCGTCTTCGGCGGGTTCGGGGCCGCTCTCCATGGCCGCATCGATCCAGTTCTTGACCGCGATCAGCAGGCCCATGGCGAGGAACGCACCAGGCGGCAGCAGCGCCAGCAGGAAGCCGTGTTCCTCGGGGAAGAACTCGATCCTCAGGGCATGCCCCCATTCGCCCAGCAGCAGGTGGAAGTCGGCGAACAGCGTGCCCTGACCCAGCAGCTCGCGCAGGCCGCCCAGGGCGATCAGGACCCCGGTGAAGCCCAGCCCCATCATCAGCCCGTCGAGCGCGGCGCGCGGGACCGAGTTGCGCGAGGCGAAGGCCTCGGCGCGGCCGATGATCGCGCAATTGGTCACGATCAGCGGGATGAAGATCCCGAGGATCAGGAACAGGCCGTGGAACCAGGCGTTCATGGCCAGTTCGATCGCGGTCACGATGGAGGCGATGATCAGCACGTAGACCGGGATGCGGATCTCCGAGCGCACGTGCTCGCGGATCAGCGACACGATCACGTTGGAGAGCAGCAGGGTCAGGGTGGTGGCGATGCCCAGCCCCACGGCGTTGACCACCGTGCCGGAGATCGCCAGCAGCGGGCACAGCCCCAGCAGCTGCACCAGGCCCGGATTGTTGTGCCACAGACCGTCACGGATGATGTCGGCGGGCGTGCTCATGGCGTTGTCTCCTGATCATCGTCGGGCGTGAGCGGTTCGGTCACGGCCGCTCCCTCGCCGGGTTCGGTCGCCAGCAGTTCCTCGCGATGGGCTTCAAAGTACTCCAGGGACCGGCGCACCGCATGCACCACCGCGCGCGGGGTGATGGTGGCGCCGGTGAACTGGTCGAAGGCGCCGCCGTCGCGGCGCACGGTCCATTCGTCGCGTGGTGGATCGCCCAGGCGGCGGCCCTCGAAATCGTGGATCCAGTCGGAGCGTCCGGCCTCGATGGCGTCCCCCAGTCCGGGCGTCTCGCGGTGTTCCGAGACCCGCACGCCCAGCAGTTCGCCCTCGCGGTCGATTCCGACCAGCAGATGGATGTCGCCGCTGTAGCCGTCGGGGGCAATCGCGGACAGCACGATGCCGATTACCGCGTCGTCGGCATCGCGTGCGAACCAGGCCGGCAGCTTCGCGCCGCTGAGCTTTTCGTGGGACAGGACGGTGGTGTCTTTCACCGGCTCGTTGACGTAGTCCAGCTCGCCCAGCAGATCCGCGATGCGCTGGCGGTTGACCTCCATCCGGTTGGCCTCGATGCGCGCCTCGGTCCCGCTCTGCACCAGCGCGACCAGACCGGTACCGGCCCCGGCGAAGGCGGCCAGCAGCGCGGTGGTGATCGCGATGTCGCGCGGCTTGAGCCCGGTCACGGCCCGGCCCCCGGCGGTGGCCCGCCTCCGCGCGAATGGCCGTAGACGCGTGGCCGGGTGAAGTGATCCAGGGTGGGTGCGACCATGTTCATCAGCAGCACCGCAAAGGCCACCGCGTCGGGGTAGCCACCCCAGGTGCGGATCACGTAGATCAGCAGGCCGATGCCGGCGCCGTAGAGGATGCGTCCCAGTTTCGTGGTGGCCGCCGAGACTGGATCGGTGGCGATGAAGAACGCACCCAGGATCACCGCGCCGCTGAACACGTGGAACGCCGGCGAGGCGTGGGCATCGGGATCCAGGATCCAGAAGAACCCGGCGGGGATGGCCACGCCAAGGATCACCGCCAGCGGAATCTCCCAGCGGATCACGCGGCGGAACAGCAGGTACAGCCCGCCCAGCAGGAAGAAATTGCCGATCCATTCCCAGCCGGTCTCGGTGAAGCTGCCGAACACCGGGCTGGCGGTGACCTCGGAGACCGTGCGCCCGGACACCAGTCCCTCGCGCAGGGCGTCCAGCGGTGTGGCGCGCGTGATGGCATCCCATTCCATGCCGGCCGGCAGGCTGCCGGTGAGCACCGTCTGCAGGCTCTGCCAGAGCCCCAGCGGCATCTGCGGCAGGGTCTCCGGGGCCGGCCACAGCGCCATCTCGCGCGGGAACGAGACCAGCACCACCACATAGCCGACCATCGCCGGGTTGAACGGGTTGTAGCCCAGTCCGCCATACAGGTGCTTGGCGACCACGATGGCGAACGCGATGCCGATCAGGGTGACCCAGAACGGCGCCAGCGGCGGGATGGCCAGGGCGAACAGCCAGCCGGTCACGATGGCCGAGTTGTCGGCCAGGGTTGGCCCCACCGGGCGCCGGCGCAGGGCGACCATCGCCGCCTCCAGCGCCACCGCGAAGCCCACCGCCAGGGCCACGTTGATCAGCACGCCCCAGCCGAAGAACCAGGTCATCGCCAGGGTGCCGGGGACCAGGGCCAGCAGGACCTGCTGCATCACCCCGCCCACCGAGTGGCGCGGGATGATGTGTGGCGAGGATTCGGTGCGAAAGCGCATCAGCGTCCGTGCTCCTGACTGTCTTCCGTGGCGTTCGTGGTATCCGCCTGACCCGTGTCTTCGGAGCGGCCGGGCTCGCCGGTCTCCGCGGGTTCGGTTCCCGTGCCGGTGTCGCCGGGGCTGTCGGGGTGGTTCCCGGAGTGGCCCTCGGGAGCATCCCCGGTGGAACCGTCGGAAGAATCGGTGGCGTCCGCCTGGCCCTTGCGCGCCGCCTTGCGTGCGCGCGAGCGTTCCAGCGCGGCCTGGATGGCCGCCTGCTTGTCGTCGTCCTGGCCTTCCTTGTTCTTCACCGTGGCCTTTTTCTTCGCCAGTTTCTCGGCCTTTTCGCGTTCCTCGCGTTCCAGCCGGGCCTGACGGAATTCATAGCGGTCACGTGCCAGATCGGACTTTTGGCGTTCCTTCTCGCGGGTCCAGATCTCGTGCTTGGCGTAGCGGTAGTACTGCACCAGCGGGATGTTGCTGGGGCACACGTGGGCGCAGCAGCCGCATTCGATGCAGTCGAACAGGCCGTAGTCCTGGATGGCGTCGAAGTCCTTGGCCTTCGCCTGCCAGTACAGCTGCTGCGGCAGAAGTCGGGCGGGGCACACCGCCGCGCATTCGCCGCAGCGGATGCAGGGCATGCGCGGGCCCGGGGAGGGCGTGTCCTGCGGACGTGTGGCCAGCAGGCAGTTGGTGCCCTTGATCACCGGCAGGGCGTCGTCGTGCACGGCGAAGCCCATCATCGGCCCGCCCATCACCAGGCGGTCGACCTCGGCGTCGTAGCCGCCGGTGGCCGCGACCAGGTCGGCGAACGGCGTGCCGATCAGGGCATTCACGTTGCGCGGCCTGTGCACCCCGGGGCCGGTGACGGTGACCATGCGCGAGACCAGCGGCCGGCCCTGGATCACCGCGTCGCAGATCGCGCGGAAGGTCCCCGGGTTGTGACAGACCATGCCCAGGTCGGCGGGCAGCCCGCCGCTGGGGACCTCGCGGCCGGTCAGGACCTGGATCAGCTGGCGCTCCCCCCCGGTGGGATAGACGGCGGGAATGGAGACCAGCTCGAGGCGGTCGGCCAGTTCCGCCGGCGCATTCTCGGTGAGGGCGCGCATGGCCTCCGGCATGCTGTCTTCCACTGCGAACAGGATGCGCTCCACGCCCAGCAGGTGGGCGACGATGCGGATGCCCTCGAAGACCGCCTCGGGCGCGGTGCGCATCAGCATGTCGTCGGCGCTGATCCAGGGTTCGCACTCGGCGCCGTTGACGATCAGGGTGTGGATGTTCTGGCCGGCACGCGGGTTGAGCTTGACCGCGGTGGGGAACGCCGCCCCGCCCAGGCCCACCACGCCCGCCTCGCGGATGCGCTCGCGCAGCCGGCGGCTGTCGCGGGTGTCCCAGTCCAGCCATGGCTCCATGCGGGTGTCGCCCCATTCGTCGCGGCCATCCGCGCGGATCACCACGCAGGGGGCGGACAGGCCCGAGGGGTGCGGGACCGGGTACTCGCCGATGTCTTCCACCACGCCCGAGGTGGGGGCGTGCACGTGTGCGGCGATGTAGCCGGCGGCCTGGCCGATGCGCTGGCCCTTGGTCACGCGGTCGCCGACCTGCACGCAGGGCTCGGTGGGATCGCCGATGTGCTGGCACAGCGGGACCGTGAGGCGTTCGGGTACGCCCATGGTCAGCACCGGCTCGGCGGTGCTCGCTTCCGTGTTGTCGGCCAGTTTCAGGCCGCCATGAAAACGGTGCAGCTGCATGGTTGCGGTATCAGGCGGAGGCCCGCGGTTCGTCACGCGGCCGTTCGATGGGCGAGGGTTCGGGTTCCGACCAGCCCCATTCGCTGATGTCGGTCTCCACCGGCACCATGTCGATGCAGTCCACGGGGCAGGGTTCGATGCACAGCTCGCAGCCGGTGCATTCTTCCTCGATGACGGTGTGCATCTGCTTGGCCGCGCCGACGATCGCATCCACCGGGCAGGCCTGGATGCACAGGGTACAGCCGATGCACAGGTTCTCGTCGATCACCGCGACGCTCTTTTCCTGTTCTTCCTCTTCCAGTGCCTTGGGGTCGCGGTCGAGCAGATCGGCCAGCGCCTCCACCGTGGCCTGCCCGCCGGGCGGGCAGCGGTTGATGTCGGCCTCGCCGGCGGCGATGGCCTCGGCGTAGGGCCGGCAGCCGGGGTAGGAGCACTGTCCGCACTGGGTCTGCGGCAGCAGCGCGTCGATCTGGTCCACCACCGGGTTGCTCTCCACGCGGAAGCGCTGCGCGGCATAGCCGAGCACCAGGCCGAACAGGGCGGCCAGCGCGGTGATGGCGAGTATGGCGATCAGGATGTCCATGTCAGGTGGTTACCAGCCCGGAGAAGCCCATGAAGCCCAGCGACATCAGGCCCGCGGTGATCATCGCGATCGCGCTGCCGCGAAATGCCACCGGCACGTCGGCGACCGCGATGCGTTCGCGGATCGCCGAGAACAGGATCAGCACCAGCGAGAAGCCGACCGCGGCGCCGAAGCCGTACAGTGCCGATTCGACGAAGTTGTGCGCCTCCTGCACGTTCAGCAGGGCCACGCCCAGCACCGCGCAGTTGGTGGTGATCAGCGGCAGGAAGATCCCCAGCACGTTGTACAGCAGCGGCGAGGTCTTGCGCACCACCAGCTCGGTGAACTGGACCACGGCCGCGATCACCAGGATGAACGCGATGGTGCGCAGATATTCCAGGTCCAGCGGGGCGAGGACGAATTCGTTGATGACGTAGGAGGCTACTGCCGACAGCGTCAGCACGAAGGTCGTGGCCAGGCCCATGCCGGTGGCCGTCTCGACCTTGCGCGAGACCCCCATGAACGGACACAGCCCCAGGAATTTCACCAGGACAAAGTTGTTCACCAGGATCGTGCTGATGAGGATCAGGACGTATTCCAAGTCGGCTCCTGCCCGCAATTTCCGAGTAACAGGGTCAACAACATAGTATCGACCCCCGTGGATGGCACCTCAACCCTGCCCCGGCCACGGTCATGGCCGGGTGGTCAGGCGGCGGTTCCCCAGCGTTCGGCCAGGGCGTTCAGGCTCAGGGCAGGGTGCGGCTCCCCGTCCGGATCCGCATGGCCGGCGCCGGGCTCCGGCGCCGGGCAAGCGGTCCGGAGCCAGCCCTGGCGCGCGGCATCCAGCTGCCGGCGGTCCGGCGACAGCACCAGAACCTCGTCCGCCTGCAGCCCGGTCTCGGCGACCAGGCGCCCGAAGCTGCCGGCGTCGCGGCGTCCGCCCAGGCGGGTGTCGAAGAAACCCGCCAGGCGGGCCTCGAAGTTGCGGTCCGGGCCACGCCGCAGCCACTCGCGCTGGGTGGTCACCGGCGTGGCGCCAAAGCTGTACAGCGCGATGTTGGCCCGTGCCAGTCGCGTCAGCGCCGCCACCGTATCCGCGTCCAGTTCGGGCCTCAGGCCGCCCTGTTCCAGCACCTCGGTCCAGATCAGGCCCTGCAGCTGGCGCAGCGGGCTGATGTCCTGCCCCGCGCGCATCCAGCTGTCGATGCGCACGCGCAGCTCGGCGTCGTCCAGCTCGCGTCCGGCATAGGCCCGCAGATCGGCGAGGGTGCGTTTCACCAGCGGGTCATCGGCGCGCTGTTCCAGGAACGGGCCCAGCTCCTCGCGGGCACGCGGTTCCAGGGTTGCGGCCAGGACATCCGCCGGGGCCAGCATGCCCTCGAACGCGAGCACGATTGCCTGGGGAGCCGGGGTCATGGGTGCAGCTGGCGCGCGAGGATCTCGCACTCGAACATGAACTCGAAGGCCTCGACCCGCTGGATCGCGGTTTCCACGGTGTGGCTCCAGGTGTACAGGCCGTGCCCGGCGATCAGATAGCCGGCCAGGTCCGGCTGACGGCTCATGCGGTCATCGACCTGCGCGGCCAGCTGCTGCACGTTCGGGTCGTTGGCGAACACCGGTACGTCGATGCCTTCGGCGGGGTGCTGCACCACCGGCAGTTCACGCAGGACCTCGTAGTCGCTCAGATGCAGCCCGCCGGGCAGCTGGCGCGAGAGCACCGTAGCATTGGCCGAATGGGTATGCAGCACCGCGCCCAGGTCCTTGTCGCGGCGGTACATGATGATGTGCAGAAAGGTCTCCGGCGACGGCGTGCGCTCCGCCGGGGACAGCAGATTGCCGTCGAGATCGACGATGATGAAGTCGTTCTCGTCGAGCATGTCCTTCTGACGCCCGGGAGCGGAGACCACGATATGGCGGTCGTCCAGGCGCGCGGAAAAGTGCCCGGCGCGGGCCGGCAGCCAGCCGCGGGCCGCGAGACGGGCACCGGCATCGGCGAGCAGGCTCACCTGGGCCTTGAATTCGAGACTGTTTTCCATGCGTCCCTTGTTGGCAAAAGGCGGGCAGCTTACGCGAGCACCGGATGCAAATCCATGACCCGCATCACCGGCATGCGGATCACTTGACCCGCATGCCGGGCCGGGCCCCTTCGTCGGGGCTCAGGATCCACAGCTCGTCGCCCCCCGGTCCGGCGGCCAGCACCATCCCCTCGGAGACGCCGAAGCGCATCTTGCGCGGGGCAAGGTTGGCGACCATCACGGTGTGGCGGCCGACCAGGTCTTCCGGGGCATAGGCCGACTTGATGCCGGCGAAGACCTGGCGGCGTTCGCTGCCAATGTTCAGTTCCAGGCGCAGCAGCTTGTCCGCGCCCTCCACGTGTTCCGCGACCTCGATGCGGGCGACCCGCAGGTCGACCTGTGCGAAGGTGTCGAAGTCGATGGTGTCGGCGATCGGCTCCACCGCCGGGTCCGGTTCCGCGTCCCCGGTCGTCGCCTCGTCTGCCGCGGCCTCGCCGCCGCTCAGCGACGCCTTCGAGGCCTCGAGCAGGGCTTCCACCGTGCTCCCCTCGATGCGGGTCATCAACGGCTTGAAGCGGTCGATCGAACGGCCGGTGAAGGCCCGGGTGCGTCCGGCCCAGGAGAGGTCGTCCTCGCGCAGGAAGGCCGCCGCTTCGTTCGCCAGCTTCGGCAGCACCGGTGCGAGGTAGACGATCAGGATGCGGAACAGGTCCAGCCCCTGGGTGTTGATGGCCTGCACCTCGGCCTCGCGCCCGGGTTCCTTCGCCAGCACCCAGGGCCGGGCCTCGTCGATGTACTGGTTGGCCTGGTCGGCCAGTGCCATGATGCGGCGCATGGCCTGGGCGAATTCGCGGTTCTCGTAGGCCGCGGCGATCGCCTCGCCCTCGTCGACGAACGCCTGGTGCAGGTCGGGGCGCGGCAGTTCGGCGGCCAGCTGGCCGTCGAAGCGCTTGGTGATGAAGCCCGCGCAGCGGCTGGCGATGTTGACCACCTTGCCGACCAGGTCGGAGTTTACCCGCTGGATGAAGTCGTCGAGATTGAGGTCGAGGTCGTCGACCCCGTCACCCAGCTTGGCGGCGAGGTAGTAGCGCAGGGCCTCGGGGTTCAGATGGTCGAGGTAGTCGCGGGCGCGGATGAAGGTCCCGCGCGACTTGGACATCTTCGCGCCGTTGACGGTCAGGAAACCGTGGCAGAACACCGCCGAGGGCGTGCGATAGCCCGCACCGTGCAGCATGGCCGGCCAGAACAGGGTGTGGAAGTAGGCGATGTCCTTGCCGATGAAATGGTACAGCTCGGCATCGGAATCCGGCCGCCACCAGGCGTCGAAGTCCTCGCCGTGTTCGCGCGCCCAGGCGCGAAAGCTCGCCATGTAGCCGATGGGCGCATCCAGCCACACGTAGAAGTACTTGCCCGGCGCCTCGGGGATCTCGAAGCCGAAGTAGGGCTCGTCGCGGGAGATGTCCCAGTCGCTCAGCCCGGCCTCGAACCATTCCTCCAGCTTGTTGCGGATCGCGCCCTGCAGGCGTCCGGAGCCCGTCCATTCGCGCAAAAAGGCCTCGAAGTCGGCCAGGCGGAAGAAGAAGTGTTCCGACTCGCGCGACTCGGGGGTGACCCCGCTGATGGCCGACACCGGCTCCTGCAGCTCCATCGGGCTGTAGGTCGCGCCGCAGGCCTCGCAGGAGTCGCCGTACTGCTCCTCGGCCCCGCATTTCGGGCAGCGGCCCTTCACGAAGCGGTCCGGCAGGAACATCCCGGCCTCGGGGTCATAGGCCTGATCGATGGTGCGGGTGGCGATGTGGCCGGCGTCGCGCAGAGCGCGGTAGATCTCGCCGGCCAGTTCGCGGTTCTCTGCCGAATGCGTGGAATGGTAGTGGTCGAAGCCGATGTGGAACTCGGCGAAATCCGCCTCGTGTTCCTCGCGCACGCGCTCGATCAGGGTCTCGGGGTCGATGCCCTCGGCGCGCGCCTTGAGCATGATGGGCGTGCCATGGGCATCGTCGGCGCAGACGTACACCACCTCGTGGCCGCGGGCGCGCTGGAAACGGACCCAGATGTCGGTCTGGATGTACTCCACCAGATGGCCGAGGTGGATCGGCCCGTTGGCATACGGCAGGGCGCTGGTGACGAGGATCTTGCGCGGCGTGTCGGTCATGGGCCTCGGGATCTGTGGTGTCGGGTCGCGGGTGTCCGGCCACGGGCAGTGCGGCCGGCGGGTGATCCGGAAACGGATATTGTCCGGTGTGGCCGGCGGGATGTCGAGCCGCCGGAACGGACGTGGAGGCCGGGTTAATCCATTTCCCGGTGTCGGTCAAGCCGGCCGTTGTCCACAGAACCTGTGGACAACTCTGTGGGAAAAACCGTGGCAGGCGAGCCAAATCCTTGTCAGTGCGTGGCTTGCGTCAGATTGGGCAAACATTAACCAGCCTGAACAATAGGCCCTATAAACAGCAACTTGGGATTTTTCCGCATGTCGTTCCCGAGCGTGACGCGTGCCCGGTTGGCGACTACGCCCGGGGGCGTCCCGGTCTGTGCACAAACCGTGCAGGATGCGGCGTGTCAACGGGCGGCGCGGATCTCGCGGATCTCGTCGCGCTGCAGCCGCACCACGATGAATCCGCCATGCAGGCGCTGGCGCAGGCGCAGCTCGTCATCGTCCACCTCCAGCAGTCGGCCCGGGCGGCGGTGCCCGCGTTCGGTGGTCACGATCACGTAGCGTTCCACCCGGTCGGGGAGGGCGTCCCAGGCGAGGACGCCGGCCGCCGCGGCCCCGGATTCGTGCGTGGCGGGGACGCCGGGTCCGGGTGCGGATGCGGTGGCGCGCTCGGGCTCGCGGTCGCGCGCTGCCTCCATGTCCGGAGAGTCGCCCCCCGTGTCCGGCTCCGTCGCGTCGGGCAGGCCGACGAAATCCCCGGTGTGCAGGACCACGGGCCCGATGCGCTCGCCGTTGATCGCGAGGCGCAGATCCACGCGGTCGAGGAGTTCTATCGGCGAATCCAGACCGCGTGCCCGCCGCAGCGGATCGCGCACGCGACCCGCCTGCAGCTCGATCGAGTCCGGCTGCGCGACGAATTCGCGATAGCCGCGCGTCAGGGCCGGCCCCGGTTGCAATCCGGCATCGGCCCATGTCTGCAGCCATTCGCCCATGTGGTGTTCGCGCCAGGACTCCGCCTGCAGGCCGGATTCGCGGAGGCAGAAGTCCTGCAGGGAGGTGTAATAGCCCGCATCGCGGTATTCGAGGCCGAACTCGCGCATGGGCGCTTCCAGCAGCGCCGGGACGAAGCGTTCCAGGTCGCGCGAACCGGCGCGGGGCTCGAACTCCACCCGGCCGTGGAAGCCGCCGAGGGCGCCGGCCTGGTATGCCCCGCGCAGCTCCAGCCGCTCGCCACTGCCTTCAATGCGATAGGACAGCGCGAGGTCCACGGGCGCCCGCGCCATGCCAAGACGGTCAAGCACCTGCCCGGGCCCGGCGTCCGCCAGGGCACTGCAGCCGGCGGTGTCCAGGCGGGTGACAAAACGGGCCAGGGGGGCATCCGCGTTGGCGCGCGACCATGTCGCGGGGACCCGCAGCTGGTGCACGGAGGCGCCGAGGGCTCGCGGCAGGCGGTCGCGCTCCAGGGTGCGGCGCAGGCGCAGAAGCTCCGGGATGCCGTCCGTCTCGACGCTGATGCGCTCGGCCCGCAGCCGCCCGGGGAGGGCGTGCGGGTCGAAGCGCACGCCGTCGACGTGCAGGTGGCCGTTCAGGCCGATGCGCACCCCGGAATAGTCCAGCTCGCCCAGCGGGCGCAGTTCCGCCGCGAACTCGTCGAGGCTGCGCTCGATCTGACCGATTTCGTACTGGTGATACCCCAGTCCCGCGACCACCAGGACCGCACCGCCGATCGCCACTTCCTTGAGCATGAATTTGTCCGGACCCTTCCCGCTGGATACGCGTCGCGCAAGTCTTCACATTACGGGCTTCGACCGGGCGATGCACGGCGCGGCATGCACGGCGGGCGGGTTCTGTCGGCCGGGTCACATTGCCGGAGCTATCGGGTGACGGGTGTCAAGCCCCGTGACTGTCCACAGAACCTGTGGATAACTCTGTGGGAAAACCCGTGGCATTTGTCCGCAAGCCTTGTCAGACGGGGCTTTGCCTCAGATTGGTCAAAAAACGACCAACTTTTTAAAAACGATTCATAAACAGGGACTTGAAAAAGTTTTGTCGAGTGTCTTTCCGGCTGTTTTCGCTATCCTGTCCCGCCGGGGTGGCCGATCGCCGCGGATGTGCACAAATCGGACAATCTGTCGGGCTGGGGCCTTGACAGGCCTCCTCTCGGCCCGGATCCGGGGACGCCGAAAGTCGGCCGTGGCGTGCAGTCATTGGCGTCCCGGTCTGCGGGCAGTAGAATCGCGCGATCACACTCCCAATCAACGGAAACCGGGCAACCATGGCTGAACTCTCGCGCGAGCAGATCGAATCCGCCCTGAAGCAGGTGCAGGACAAGTACCTCGAAACCGACCTGGTGTCCGCCAACCAGGTGAAGGATATCCGCATCGACGGCTCGCGGGTCGCGGTGGACATCGAGCTGGGTTATGCCGCTTCCGGCTACCACGACGAACTGCAAGCCGCGGTGGAGCAGGCGGTGCGCGGCGTCGCCGGGGACGCGGCGGTCGAGGTGAATGTCGGCTGCAAGGTCCTGACCCACGCGGTGCAGAAGAGCCTCAAGCCGATGTCCGGGATCAAGAACATCATCGCCGTGGCCTCGGGCAAGGGCGGGGTGGGCAAGTCCACCACCGCGGTCAACCTGGCCCTGGGCATGGCGGCCGAGGGTGCGCGTGTCGGCATCCTCGACGCCGACATTTATGGCC
This sequence comes from Thioalkalivibrio sp. ALR17-21, assembly GCF_000420185.1. Taxonomy (NCBI): domain Bacteria; kingdom Pseudomonadati; phylum Pseudomonadota; class Gammaproteobacteria; order Chromatiales; family Ectothiorhodospiraceae; genus Thioalkalivibrio; species Thioalkalivibrio sp. ALR17-21. The sequence goes on from NZ_ATUL01000019.1 coordinate 11,669, forward strand.
CCTCCCAGCCGCGCATGCTGGGGATCAAGGACAAGCCGGAGTCGAAGGACGGCAAGCACATGGAACCGCTGGAGCGCCACGGCGTGCAGGCGATGTCCATCGGCTTCCTGATCGACGAGGACACGCCGATGATCTGGCGCGGGCCGATGGTGACCCAGGCGCTGGAACAGCTGATCAACGAGACCAACTGGAAGGACCTGGACTACCTGGTCATCGACCTGCCGCCGGGCACCGGCGACATTCAGCTGACGCTGTCGCAGAAGATCCCGGTCTCCGGCTCGGTGATCGTGACCACGCCGCAGGACATCGCCCTGCTGGACGCGCGCAAGGGCCTGCAAATGTTCGAGAAGGTCGAGGTGCCGGTGCTCGGGATCATCGAGAACATGAGCATCCACATCTGTTCGAAATGCGGTAACGAGGAGTACATCTTCGGCCAGGGCGGCGCGGAGAACATGTCGGAGGAATACGGCGTGGACCTGCTGGGCGCGCTGCCGCTGGACATCCGCATCCGCGAGCAGGCCGATGGCGGCGAACCGACCGTGATCGCCGACCCCGATGGTCGCATCACCGAGATCTACCGCGAGATCGCGCGGCGCACCGGCGCCCGGCTGGCGGAACAGGCGCGGGACTACAGCAGCAAGTTTCCCAACATCGTCATCCAGAACAACTGATGACGGCGGGCGATCAGGGATGACCATCAAGTCCGACCGCTGGATCCGTCGCATGGCCGAGGCCGAGGGGATGATCGATCCCTTCGAGCCCGGCCAGATCCGTTATCGCGACGACGAGCGCATCGTCTCCTACGGTACGTCCAGCTACGGCTACGACGTGCGCTGTTCGGATCACTTCAAGATCTTCACCAACATCAACTCGAGCATCGTCGATCCCAAGGGTTTCGACGAGGGCAGCTTCGTCGACGTGCATGCCGACGTCTGCATCATCCCGCCCAATTCCTTCGCGCTCGCGCACACGGTGGAGTACTTCCGCATCCCGCGCGACGTGCTGACCATCTGCCTGGGCAAGTCGACCTATGCCCGCTGCGGCATCATCGTCAACGTGACCCCGCTGGAACCCGAGTGGGAGGGCCACGTGACGCTGGAGTTCTCCAACACCACGCCGCTGCCGGCCAAGGTGTATGCCAATGAAGGCGTGGCGCAGATGCTGTTCCTGCAGTCGGACGAGGAGTGCGAGACGTCGTACAAGGACCGCGGGGGCAAGTACCAGGGCCAGCGCGGGGTCACGCTGCCGCGCACCTGAGCGCGGCCGGGACCGCTTTCTTACCGCTCCAGCGCGAAACGGCGTTCGGCCAGCTCGTATCCCAGATCGATCATCTCCCGCGCGCGGTGGAAGTCGAACACCCCGCAGGCGTTCACGGGCACCTCGATCAGGTGCTCGGGGTTGTAGGCGGCGACGCGGAAACGCGCGATGCTGCCCTGCATGGCCTCGATGGAATGCGAGACCATGTCGATCATTCCCAGCGCCCGCGCCTCCTGTTCCCGGCTCAGCTGTGGGTCCGCCTCGTCCAGGCCCAGACGCCCCTGCCAGTCCTGCAGCCAGGAGCCGATGCGGTCGGGCAGCACGTCGCGTGCGCTGCGCAGGCCGTCGCGCAGGCGAGTGGCGGTGGACCCCCCCTGATGGTCCCCGGGCGAACTGCGTTTCGGACCCAGACGCTCGTCCACCCGTCCGTTGAGACTGACCGCGATGGTGACGTCGCTGTCGTCGTACAGGGTCGGAGCGATGGGGACCGGGTTGAGCAGGCCGCCGTCCACCAGCAGCCGCCCGTTCAGGCGCACCGGGGTGAATACCGTGGGGATGGCGATGGACGCGCGAATGGCGTCGAACAGCGCCCCCTCGTTGAGCCACACCTCGCGCTCGCGTTCGATGTCCGTGGCCACCGCGGTAAAGCGGATGGGCAGATTGCGGATGTCGGTATCGCCCAGCATCTCGCGGAGCTTCTCGACCAGGCGTTCGCCGCGGAACAAACCGGCCCCGGAGAACGAGAAATCCAGCAGTCGCCAGACGTCCTGGCGCCGCAGGGTGCACACCCATTCCTCGTAGGTGTCCAGCTGCCCGGCCGCATAGATGCCGCCGACCACCGCCCCCATGGAGGAGCCGGCAATCGTCCGGATCTCGTAGTTTGCATGGTCTTCCAGCCAGCGGATGACTCCGATCTCGGCGAGACCGCGAGCGCCGCCGCTGCCGAGGACGAGCGATACCGTTCTGGGGGCGATCCTGTTGGAACTAGCCAAGGGTCAGGGCGTTTTTGACTGCGGTTATGCTGAACGTCTCCATGTCTTCGGACATGCGCAGGATTGCTGGCAGCTGGCTCACTCCCTGACGTCCGCGGGGGATGGCGTAGTGCCGGACGCCCTCCTTGATGGGGGTCAGTTCCTCGAACTCGAGGTAGACGGAGTAGCGCCGGTTGCGCTTCTGCAGACGGATCGCCTCGATATAGCAGTCAAAACGGTTCTTGCGGATTCGCTCCTGAACTTCTTCGGCGGTTTCCGGCTTGCGAAAGCCCCGTAGCATGGTCTCCAGCCAGTGCTGATAGAAGCGGCGCGAACGTTCTTCCCGGGCCTGGGCCTCCTGCAGGCGTTCGCGCAGGGCCAGTTCCTGGTCTTCGGCCTGTTTGAGAAGTTTGTTCAACTCGCTCTGGAATTCCTCCAGCTCCTTGCGTCCCTCCGCGTCGTCGGCACCGGCATCGACCGAAAAAATATGCGTGCGCATTTTCTCCAGCAGGCGCAGCATGGAGATCACGCGGAGATCCAGCTCGTCGGTCTTGCGGCTCCAGCGGGCCGCCGAATCCATGCCGAAGTCCCGGACCTCGCCCGCCAGTTCGATCAGCAGGCGCCGCAGGCTCATGTACAGGTAATCGAAATCGTCCGGCGTGCTGGCCTCCTCGCGAAGGAGTCGGTCCATCTCCCGGAGGATCTCGTTTGCTACCGCCTTCTCGAAGTGCATCACCCGCCGCGTGATGGCGTGGTCCAGTGACGAGGTGCCCGGGTCGATGGGTTCGCGCAGCATCGGGGCCAGATAGTCGTGCTGGGCCTTCCACAACTCCTCCACCGCCGCGACGATGTTGCCGCTCAGCTTGCGTTGCAGCGTGACCATCCGGGTCAGGGTGAATTGCACGACTTTCTGGACATTTTCCTGGTCCAGGCTCTCGTGCTTCGCCGGTATGACCGCCGCGTTGAAGTGGACGAAGCGGTCGCCCGTGACTTCCTCGCGCAGGAAGCGGCGTACCGAGAACGGGTTGAGATGGTCGCCCTCCGTGGGAGCGATCAGGTAGATGGTGGTGGCTGTCCGTACGATGTCGCACTGACGCGTACGCGCCTCCGGAGCGACGACGTCCCGGATGAAGGGGTGCGGGTCTTCTTCCAGCGTGGTGACCGGAAGGGTCCGGAACCGATAGCCGAGCAGCTGGTGCTTCAGGAACACCTCGATGGTGTAGCGCTTCACGTTGGCAGCACTGATCCCGCGATAGTTGCGGCCCACGGTGAACGATGCCCGGCGCGTCAGCTCGACCAACCGGAACAGGTAGGCGTCGCGCAGGGCCTTTTTCTGTTTCTGCAGGGCCAGGTCGTCGCCGGTATCGAATTCGTCCAGCAGGGACAGCGAACCTTCCAGGTGGTCGGCGAAGGCCTCGGGCGTCTCGGCGCTGTCGATATCCTCCTGAGCCTGTTTCAGGCGGGCGCCAATATCCCGCAGTTCCGGGCTGGAGGTATTGTGGAAGGCCTGCTCGAAGGTCAGCGGCGGTTCGTACTCCAGCTGTTTCAGTTTGGCGTTGTAGCGGATCCCCTTGGGTTCCAGGTATTGATGAAACGCGTATTTTCGCTCGTTTTCACCGAGCTGACGAAGGTTGGCCTCCAGGCGTTTCTTCCAGTCCGGATCCGCGATGGGATCCAGCTCCATCAGCTCGCGGATGATGCCCTCGGGCAGTTCCAGCCGGTCCGCGGCGAAGACGCGCTGCCGGTCATCGGTTTTCTGCTGTTCCGCGAGGGCTTCACTCATGCTCTTCCATCTCCATGGTTCGGTCCAGCTGCGGGACGGCGTCGCTTGCTCCGACGGTCTCCTGCATCTGTTCGGTATCGACCCCGAGTTCTTCGAGGCGCTCGGCGTAGGGGTTCACCCCGGCTTCCGGATCATAGGTCGGTCCGGCCGACTCCGACTCCGCCATCTCCGGAGAAATGATGGATGAGGGGGTCTCGGGGTCTTCGTCCGGGGGAGCGAGTTCCGGGCCCCAGAGGCTGTAGCCTCCGCCGACCAGGGCGACGGTCAGCAAGACCAGTGAAACTCGTCCTGGCAAGATAGGCCGCGTGTGGTAGCCGGGCCCTTCGTGCGTCGTGTCGGCGTCGGGTCTTCCGGCTGGTACTGCGGGTGATTCCGCGGCGGGTGCGCGCCGGCGTGGTGCCGGCCGGGGTCGGGTATCGTCCATCACGTGCCCGCAGGCGATGCAGGTCTGTCGCGCGGCTTCCTGGCGTTCGCCGCAGTGCGGACACTGGCGCATTTCCCGGAAGCCGGCATCGCTACCGAACAACGGCGTGGCTTCGTCCTCGCCGTCCGTGCTGTCTTCCGCGGTCGCCATATCGCAGTGGATGCCGTTGCGTTCCAGTCGCTGGACCAGGTGTTTTGCCTCTGCGGGGTCAGCAAAGGACGCGATTTGCGCGCCGGGGTCACACAGGATTTCCTCGGCGCGCGCCCGAGGCGGCCCGCCGTGGGGCGACGGATCCGCGTGGATCGACAGGGCCCGTTCGAGGGTGCGCAGTGCCGGTTCGCGGTCGACGCGGTCGTTGAGCCCGGCAAAGCGGACGATGGTCCGGGTGTCTGGCATGATCTGTCCGTAGAATGCGGTCGGGTCAATACCCAGAAGAACAGGCAGGTTGAATCATTGCACGCCAGAAGATGTGACGCAAATCTCGTTCAGGACCCCTTAAGCAGGTAATCCTGCAGGGCAGTGGCCTGTTCTCCGGCCGGTTCCTCGACGCGGATCTGCCAGACCGCGGCCGGGTGGTCCGGGCTCCAGTCGCTGAAGACCACCAGTCCGGCGTAAGGGCCGGAACCGGTGATGCGGCCGTGGACCAGGCGTCCCCCGGAGTCGGCATCCAGCCGCACGGAGAACTCCGGGGCGGGCGCGGGAAGCGTCCAGGAACCGTCGCGGCCGTGTTCGCGAAAGCCCTCGCTGGAGGGCACCGCCGCATCGCCGAAATGGCGCTGCAGCAGCGGCACCGCCAGGCGGTGCGGCAGGCCCAGCACGGTTTCCACGCCGGCGCGCCCCCGGTCCACCGCGCGCGCGGCGGTGTCCAGCGGATTCCTGCGACGGAACGGATTGCGCAGCCAGCGGGTCATCACGCCGGTATGATCAGGCAGCCCGGCCGGCGCTGCAAATGGGCACAGGTTTCGCCCGAGCCACCCCCTGGCATCAAGCCGGCAGGGTCGCTACGGTGAGGTGGCTACAGGCCACACCAACGTGCCAGGAGGTCCTTATGGGTTTTGCGCTGTCCGACATGCAGCTCACCAGCCCGGAGTTCGAGTCGCGCGGGAAGATCCCGGCGCGCTACACCGGCGAGGGCGAGGATGTCTCCCCGCCGCTGGCGTGGCGCGGCGCGCCCGAGGGCACCCGCGGGTTCGCGATCCTCTGTCACGATCCCGATGCCCCGCTGGTCAAGCCCGGGTCCTACGGCTTCGTGCACTGGGTGCTGTACAACCTGCCGCCCGATGTCTCCGAGCTGGAAGCCGGCACCTCGCTGGGGACCAACGGGCACACGGACTTTGACCGCAACGGCTACGGCGGGCCGATGCCCCCGGGCGGTCATGGGGTGCATCACTATTTCTTCTGGGTCATGGCCCTGGATGCCGATCTGCAGGCCCCGCCCGGGCTGACCATGGAGCAATTCCTGGAACGCGCCGAACCGCACGTGATCGGCATGAACCGGCTGGTGGGCACCTACACCCGCGACTGATTCAGTCGAACTGCGAGTCGCCGCGCAGGGCCGAGGCCAGGGTGCCGGTCATGCGGTCGAAGCGGCGCTCCAGGTCCACCCGCCAGTAGCCTTCCCGCTCGCCCGTCTCGGGCTGCGGGCTGGCGGGGTCGACGCGTACATGGCGTCCGCCAGTGGTGCGCATGTGCTCGATGAACCGCAGGGCGTTGGCGCGCTCGCGGAAGCGGCAGCGATAGTGCTGGCCGACATGGCCGGTCTGCTCGCTGGAGGCGACCGCGTCGTCCATGCCCTCGAGGAAAGCGCGCCCGAGGGCGCGCTCGATCTCCGGGTCGCCGGTGTGTCCGTGCTCGGTCAGGAAGACCGCAAGCCGCATCAGGCGGTGGGTGAAATACTCCGCGGGCAGGTCCAGCAGCTGCCCGCTGCAGACACGGATGTCGTTGATGCAGGAACGGCCGGTCACGTACTTGGCGCGCGTGCCGTTGTCCTCGGCCTTGAGCACCAGCCCCTCCACCCCGCGCGCGTCCAGTTCCAGGATCCGATGGCGCAGGGCCTCGAGCTCGTCGGGGTGGAAGACACCGTGCTGCGCCGGCTGCGGCAGACCATGGCGCTCGATCCGGCGCTGCTTGTCGGCATGCGGCAGAAAGCCCGCGTGATCGCGGCGCATCATGTCGAACACGAACAGCTGGATGTCGTGTTCCACCTGAGCACTGGTGCCCTCCATGTACGGGGTGTCGGGGCCGGCGATCTCGGCGCACAGGATCAGCTCCGGGTCCTCCTCGAACACCTGCGGGTCGACGAAATCCGGCACCCGGTCGGTGGCGAACGGGCACACGAATCCGCCGCGCGAGAACGCGTAGATCGCGTCGCCCTCGCGCAGGATGCGCACGTTGAAGCCGTCGATCTTCTCCTCGGCCCGGAACGGGCCGTCGAACTGGCGCGGCAGGCCGGCGGCCAGCGACTGGATGCGGGCGATGGAAGGGTAGCCCGGCAGCACGCGCCCGTCGGGCAGCACCACGCTGCCGCGCGGAAAGCCATCCACACTCTCCAGCAGGCGGTGGGAGGTCAGGTCCGCGAACTGCTGCTCGCGGGCGCGGCCCTGTTCCAGGGCCTGTTCGAGGGTTGCGGCGTCCATGCCTCAGTGTATCGCCCCGGCCGCGGGCGCGTACATTGCGCCGGCACGCCTCAGCCCGGGCCGTTGCCGGCGAGGGCGTGCAGGGCGGTCCCGCGCTCGTGCGCCCGGGCCGCCTGGCCGGCCAGGCGGCGGGCGAGGCTGATGATGCGCAGCTGGCGGTCCATCTCCGCCATCGACAGTGCGCCGAAGGTGCCCTCGCGCAGCAGCGCCGCCTTGAGTTCCTGATAGGCGGCTTCAACGTCCTCCACCGCGCGGGACACCTCCTCCGCAGGCGTCCCGGCCGTCTCCTCGTCGGCCTCCAGGCGGGCCCAGTCCAGGGCGCGGATCACGCGGCCCTGCCAGGCACGGCGCCGCGCGGTCATCTCCGCAGTGGTGTCATCGCTGGCGCTGCGGCGCAGTTCGGCGATCTCGGCGGCGCGCGCGGCGATGTCCTGATGGTAGCGGGCGACCCGCACCGCCTCGGCGATCCCTTCGGCCGTGGCGTCCGCCATCGACACCCGCCCGGCGCGGTTGGCGAACTCGCCGATGGCCTCCACCAGTCGTTCGACGACATCGAGCCGCTGACGCAGGCCCCATTCGGACGGCGGGGTCTCGGCGAGGGCGTCGCGCGCCATGCGGTAGGCCAGTTCGCCGGCGCGGTCGACCTCCATGGTGAGTGACTGCAGGGCCAGCTCCGGGACCCGGGCGCTGCTGTCGTCGAGGTGGCGGGGACGTGCCTCGTCCAGATCCGCGCCGCCGAAGTGCCGCTGCAGCCGCCGGATCATCGGTCGGGCCAGCGGGATCATCAGGATCACGCCGAGCACGTTGAATGCGGTGTGGAACAGGGCCAGCAGCATGGCCGGGGCGGGGGCGGCCTCCGGTCCGCCCCAGATCCATTCGATGGCGGCAAGGAACCACGGCAGCATCAGCAGGGCCACGATCGCGGTCAGGCCGTTGAACAGTACGTGTGCGGCGGCCACGCGCTTGGCATTGGCGGTGGCCCCGATCACGACGAGCACCGCCTTGATGGTGGTCCCCAGGTTGGAGCCGATGACCGCGGCGGCGGCCGCCTCCAGCGGGATCGCGCCGCTCATGGCGGCGGTCAGGGCCATGGCCATGGCCGCCGACGAGCTCTGCATGGCCAGCGTCAGCAGCATGCCGATGGCGACCATGATCACCAGCCCGAGGAAGCCGGGACGCGCCAGTGCCCCCAGGTCCACGGTGTCGCCGAGATCCACGAAAGTGACCCGCAGCACGTCGATGCCGAGGAACAGCAGGCCGAACCCCGCCAGCGCGAGCCCCAGGTAGGGCAGGCGCGCGCCGCGGGTGATGATGTACATCAGTGCGCCGGCCCCGATCGCCGGCAGGGCAAAGGCCTCGATGCGGATCTCCAGCCCGAGGATGGAGACCAGCCAGCCGGTCACGGTGGTGCCCACATTGGAGCCGAAGATGACCCAGACCGACTGGCCCAGGGTCAGCAGGCCCGCGTTGGCGAAGCCGATGATCGCCAGGGTGACGGCGCTGGAGGACTGCACCAGCGCGGTCACGCCCACGCCGGTGGCCAGCGCCCGGCTGCGGCTGCGGGTCCAGCTGCCGAGGATCCGGCGCAGGGCCTTGCCCCCGGCGGTGCGCAGACCGTCGGTGAGGAGGTGCATGCCCAGCAGGAACAGGCCCAGACCGCCGAGGAAACCGGCGATCAGCGCCAGGGCGCCGGTGTCGGGGGCTCCGGTCATGGTTGTACCCCGATGCCCGATCCCGAGCCCTTTTCCGGGCCCGGGATCGGGTGGCGGCTACAGCTCGATGGTGTCGCCATAGTCCGGGATGCGGGCGTCCAGGTCGCGTTCGCGCATCACCTGCGCCAGGGCCTCGCGCGCGGCCGGTTCGCCGTGCACCAGATGGAAGACCGGTCGGTCGCGGAAGCCGGCGGCCCAGTCGAGGAGCCGGGACTGGCCGGCGTGCGCGGAGAGCCCGCCCAGGGTATGCACATGGCCCTTCACCGCGATGTCGTCGCCGTGGATCTTGACCGAGCGGGCGCCGTCCACCAGCTGGCGGCCGAGGGTCCCGGCGGCCTGGAAACCGGCGATCACGAGATGCGTGCTGCGTCGTTCGAGGTTGTATTTGAGGTGGTGGCGGATACGGCCGCCGTTGCACATCCCGGCGCCGGCGATGATGATCGCGCCGCCGGAGATGCGGTTGATGGCCATGGATTCTTCCACCGTGCGGGTGAACTCCAGCGGCGGGAGGTATTCCCGCGGATTCCCGTTGGCCGCCTGATGCAGCCGCTCCAGGTCTTCCGAGTTCAGGGACTGGCGGCAGCGCGCGTAGAGCTCGGTGACGCGGATCCCCATCGGGCTGTCGAGAAAGATCTTCTGCTGCGGCACCCGTCCGGCGTGGTGCAGCATGCCCAGGTGGTAGAGGATTTCCTGCGTGCGGCCCACGGCGAAGGCGGGGATCAGCACGTTGCCGCCATCGTCCCAGGCCTCCTGCAGGATCTGCGCGAACTCGTCGATGGTTTCTTCCAGCGGGCGGTGGTCACGGTCGCCGTAGGTGCTTTCCAGCAGTACGTGGTCGGCCTGCTCCGGGCGTGCGGGCTCGTTCATCAGCACCGACTCGGGGTTGCCGAGGTCGCCGGAGAAGAGCAGCCGCCGCTCGCGGCCGCCGGACGGCACCACCAGTTCGACGATGGCGGCACCCAGGATGTGCCCGGCGTCGTGGAAGGTCAGACGCGAGCCGTCGTCCAGATGCCGGGGCTGGCCGTAGGAGACCGGCTCGCACAGTTCGAGCGTGGTCTCCACGTCCTGTTCGTCGTACAGCGGCTCCAGCAGCTCGCGGTCGTTGCGCGCGCGCCACTTGTTCTCCCATTCGATGTCCTTCGCCATCACGAAGGCCGAGTCGCGCAGCATGATGTCCAGCAGTTCCAGCGTCCCCGGCGTGCAGAAGATCGGGCCGCGGTAGCCGTCGCGCACCAGTTTCGGCAGCAGGCCCGAGTGGTCCAGATGGCCGTGCGAGAGGATCACGGCGTCGGTGTTCGCCGCCACCTCGGCCAGCGAGGCGCGGTTGTGCTCGTCGGCGTCGCTGCCGCCCTGCTGCATGCCGCATTCGAGCAGGTAACGGGCGTGGTCGGTGTCGATGCGATAGCGCGAACCGGTGACCTCGCCGGTGGCGCCCTGAAAGGTAAGCTGTGCCATGCCGCGCAGTGTACCGGCTTTGGCGGGGCGGTCGCAGGGGGTCAGCGGTCGCCGTCTTCCAGCAGCCGCTCGATCTGCTCCGGTTTGAGCCCGGCCACTCCGCGCAGTGGCAGCACCAGCCCGAGGCCGCGTCCGCGCGCGGCGAGTCCCAGTTCGGTGTCCAGCGTGGTGCGCAGGCGTTCGCCGTGACCGGTCTCCAGGATCGCCAGCAGCAGGGTGCGGGCGCCCTCGTAGTGCAGGCTGAGGATGCGCGGATGGTGGTCGGTGGTGGCGTTGCGTGCATCCATGAGGGTGAGCCCGGCGCCGCCGCCCCGGCGCACGATCTCCACCGCCGCATCGCGATCGGCGTCGGGGAACATCACCGCCAGCAGCGACAGCGGCAGTCCGGCGGCCGGCGGGGGCGGCGCGTGTCCGGGCGCGCACGGGGCCTGCGGGCGGGCATTGGCCATGTCCAGCAGCGCATCGGTGTCGTCGGAGGCCTCCAGGGTAAAGGCCAGGCCGTTATAGGGCTGCAGCAGGTCCAGTTCCAGGTTCAGCCGCCGCGCGATGCGTTCACCGCGTGCCGGATCGGTCTTCCAGATGCACACCGATTCGAGTCCCTGGTAGGTCACGCCGAAAAAACGCATGTGCTCCGGAAAGCCGATGCCGAAGCCCTCGTGCAGCGACGGTTTCGGCGCGCCCTCCTCGGCGGCGATATGCACGGCGCGTTCCTCCAGATCGCCGGCAATCACGGCGACGAGCAGGACGGGTGAAGGCTCGGTCATGGCTCCCTCCGGGTGGCCGCGTACGGGCGGTTCGCCGCATGATAACGCAGGGGAACGAAAGGAGAACGGCATGCTGGATCCGTTTGTACCCGAGTCGGGCATGGTCGAGATCCCGGATGCCGGGGCACTGTCGGCAGGAGGGGCGGCCGATGTCGGCTGGACGCTGGACTGGAGCAGTGGCGAGGCCCGCCATCGCGAATGCCTGTACCTCCCGCGCCTGGATCCCGAACGGGATCTCTGGCCCGCCGGCGATGGTTCCGGCCTGAGCGGAAGTTCGCCGGGCGAGGCCTGCGAATGGCCGGCGGCGTCCCTGGTACCCGCGGCCGATCCCGCAGGGGTCGTGGAGCTGTCGCCGGCGGCCTTCAACCGGCGGTTGCGGCGCCACCGGGTGGTCGAGCCGCGGGCCGGAAGGTTCTATCCGCGGGGGTTCATCGCCGGACATGCCGGGATCGAGAAAGGGGACCGGGCCCTGTTTCGCGTGGGGGCCCTGGAAGAGGACCGCCTGCTGGCGGACCTGAACCACCCCCTCGCGGGGCGCGAGCTGCGTCTGACCGGTCGGCTGCTGGGGGTACATCCCGAAAGCCGCGAGGGGTCCCCGGTCGACGTGACCGGGCGGCTGACCGAACGCGGGCCCGGGATGCAGGCCCGCTGGCGCGGGGTTCCGACGGATTTCTGGAGCGGCGGCGCCTGCGAGCGGGAAGATCCGGCGGACGATGCGGCGTTCTACGCCCGGCCGCGCATGGTCCACCATCTGGATGCCACCGCGCGCGCCGGGGTCGCGGCACTGTACGCCGCGCTGGTACCGCCGGGGGCGCGGGTGCTGGATCTCATGGCGAGCTGGGCATCGCATCTGGACGGGGTTGCCGAGCCGGAGGCGGTCGTCGGTCTGGGCATGAACCGGGAAGAGCTGGCCGCCAACCCGGCGCTGAGCCAGGCCCTGGTGCAGGACCTGAATGCCTGTCCCCGTCTGCCATTCCCGGCGGACAGCCTGGACGTGGTGGTCTGTACCGCTTCGGTCGAATATCTGACCCGGCCCGGCGCGGTCTTTGCCTCGGTGCGGGAGGTGCTCCGCCCGGGTGGCGTGTTCGTGGTGACGTTTTCGGATCGCTGCTTCCCCACCAGGGCGATCGCGGTCTGGGAACGGCTGTTCGACTTCGAGCGCATGGGACTGGTGCTGGACCGGTTCCTGGAGGCGGGTTTCGTCGACCTGACCACGTTCAGCCTGCGCGGCCTGCCGCGGCCGGCGGATGACCCTTACGCAGGCCGCCTGGACCATGCGGATCCGGTTTTTGCGGTATGGGGTACAAGTCCCCACGGCGGGGCTCTTAACCGGTAAACTGCATCCTGATTCGAGATACCCGCGCATGCGGGCCGGAACCGACGGGGAATGCATGGCCGCAAGCAAGGCCAAATCGGGAAGCAAGAGCCAGAATTCGGGCCAGAAACAGGGTCAGAAACCGGGCCCGAAGCAGGCGCGGGCTCGGGATACGAAGACGCCGGAGCCTCCCGCACCGCCGACGCTCAGCGGTCAACTGCTGCGCGGGCTCCGCGAGGGCGCGCTGCTGATCTTCGGCATGCTGGCGCTGTACCTGCTGGTGGCCCTGGTGACCTATCACCCGGGTGACGCCGCCTGGTCCACTACCGGGGACGGTGACGGGACGCGCAATCTCGGCGGAACCACCGGGGCGTGGTTCGCCGACATCGCCTTTCACCTGCTGGGCCATCTGGCCTTCCTGATCCCGCTGGCGGTCGCCGGCATCGGCTGGTGGCTGTTCCGGCACCGGCGGGATGCGCGCATGGCCAGTGCCCTGGAGATCGGCGTGCGCGGCGCGGCCCTGATGGTGGCGCTGATCGCCGGTTCGGCGCTGGCGGCCCTGCACCTGTTGCCGGGCGGGATGCCGGTGCACGCCGGGGGGATCCTGGGCGATCTGTTCGGCGGCTGGGCGGTCGCCGGGCTGGGCCTGGTCGGCGGCACGCTGGTGCTGCTGGCGCTGTTCCTTGCCGGGGTCACGCTGTTCACCGGGCTGTCGTGGTTTGCGCTGATGGATGGCCTGGGGCGTGCGCTGGTGCGCGGCTGGGAGGCCGCAAGGGCGCGGCTGGAGCTGGCGCGCGACCGCCGCATCGGCCGCCAGCAGCGGGCCGGGCGCGAAGAACGCGTGGACAAGGAGCGCAAACGCACCGCCGACCGTCCGCCGAAACGGGTGGAGCCGAAGGTCGAGACCCCGCCGCCCAGCCCGCGAGTGGAGAAGGAAAAGCAAGTCCCGCTGTTTACCGCCGGCGAGGGCGCCGATCCGATCCCGCCACTGGGCCTGCTGGACGAACCCCCGGCGGCCTCCGAGGGGCATTCGGAAGAGGCCCTGCAGGCGTTGTCGCGCCAGGTGGAGCTCAAGCTGAAGGACTTCGGCGTGGAGGTCGAGGTGGTCGCGGTGCAGCCGGGGCCGGTGATCACCCGCTTCGAGCTGCAGCCGGCCCCCGGGGTCAAGGCCTCGCGCATCTCCGGCCTGTCCACCGACCTGGCGCGTTCGCTGTCGGTAATCGCGGTGCGCATCGTCGAGGTGATCCCCGGACGCTCCACGGTGGGTCTGGAGATCCCCAACGACAACCGCGAGATCGTCGCGCTCAGCGAGATCCTGCGTTCGGAGAAGTTCGACTCCGGCAAGTCGCCGCTGACCATGGCCCTGGGCAAGGACATCGGCGGCGCGCCGGTGATGGCCGATCTGGCGAAGATGCCGCATCTGCTGGTGGCCGGCACCACCGGTTCCGGCAAGTCGGTGGGCGTCAACGCGATGCTGCTGTCGCTGCTGTACAAGGCCACCCCGGAAGAAGTGCGGCTGATCCTGATCGACCCCAAGATGCTGGAGCTGTCGGTCTACGAGGGCATCCCGCATCTGCTGTGCCCGGTGGTCACCGACATGAAGGACGCGTCCAACGCCCTGCGCTGGGCGGTGGGCGAGATGGAACGGCGCTACAAGCTGATGTCGGCGCTGGGGGTACGCAACATCGGCGGTTTCAACAAGAAGGTGCGCGACGCGCGCGCCGCCGGCGAGCCGCTGAAGGATCCGCTGTTCGACCCGGCGCAGTCGGTCACCGCGACCGAGGCGCCGGAGCTGGAGCCGCTGCCGTTCATCGTGATCGTGGTCGACGAGTTCGCCGACATGATGATGGTGGTGGGCAAGAAGGTGGAGGAGCTGATCGCGCGCCTGGCGCAGAAGGCACGCGCGGCCGGGCTGCACCTGATCCTCGCCACCCAGCGCCCGTCGGTGGACGTGATCACCGGCCTGATCAAGGCCAACATCCCCAGTCGCATCGCCTTCCAGGTGTCCTCGCGGGTGGATTCCCGCACCATCCTCGACCAGATGGGCGCGGAGCACCTGCTGGGTCATGGCGACATGCTCTATCTGCCGCCGGGCAAGGCGATGCCGGAGCGCGTGCACGGCGCGTTCGTGGGCGACAACGAGGTGCACCAGGTGGTGGAGTACCTCAAGTCCACCGGCGAACCCGACTACAACGAGGCGATCCTCGACGAGCCGGAGGCCGGCGCGGCGGCGATTCCCGGGCTGGAATCGGGTGACGGGAACGAATCGGAGTCGGATCCGCTCTATGATCAGGCGGTGCAGATCGTCACCGAGTCGCGCAAGGCCTCCATTTCCTACGTACAGCGACGGCTGAAGATCGGCTACAACCGCGCCGCGCGGATCGTGGAGGACATGGAGACCGCCGGACTGGTCAGCCCGGTGCAGTCCAACGGCAATCGCGAGGTGCTGGTGCCCGATCGCTCGAACGAGTGAGGTGCACGGCCTCGTTCACTGCGGATTAAGCTGTCGCCGCGCAATCTGTTGATCCGAGTTTCCCTGACGGAGATCGCATGAACCCGCGTCCCCCGAGTTTTGCCACTGGCCCGCTGCGCGGGTCTTCCATGCTCGCCGGCTTGCTGGCGGCACTGCTGCTCCTGTTCGCCGCGCCGGCGGCTGCGACCGATGATGCCCGCCTGGCGCTGGAACGTTTCATGGCCGGCCTGGAGACGTTCTCCGCGGAGTTCACCCAGACGGTCAGTGACGAGACCGGCTTCACCCTGCAGGAATCCGAAGGGGTGATGCATCTGGGGCTTCCCGACCGGCTGTACTGGGAGGTGCGCGAGCCGTTCCCGCAGGTGGTGGTGTCCGATGGCCGTGAACTGTGGACGTTCGAACCGGATCTGGCGCAGGCCACGGTGCGCCCGCTGGGCGACGCGCTGGAGGCCACGCCGATCGCCGCCATCAGCCAGCCGGATCGGCTGGAGGCGCACTTTCGCACGATGATCCTGCCGGTGCCGGATGGCGAGGCCCTGCGGCTGCTGCTGCTGCCGCGCGACGAGCATGCGGATTTCGTGCGCATGATGCTGGATCTGACCCCGGACGGCGACCTGGTGCGCATGCAGTTCGAGGACCTGTTCGGGCAGGTCACCGACGTGCGGTTCAGCGCCAGCGAGCGCAACCCGGAGCTGGATCCGGACACCTTCCGCTTCGAGGTGCCCGACGGGGCCGACGTCTACCGGCCCTGACCCGTTCCCGGCGGGGTTACAATTCCGGCATGAGTGACGACCTGTTCGACAACGACCTGTTCGGGGACGATCCCGCCGGCGGCCCGGAGGCCGACCCGCCGGCCCACCCGTCATCGCAGTCCGCAGCCGCGGCAACGACCGTGGATCCCGCTGCCCCGCTGGCCGAGCGCATGCGCCCGGCGCGGCTGGACGAGATGGTGGGGCAGGATCACCTGGTGGGCGCGGATGCCGCGCTGCGCCGCGCGATCGAAAGCGGTCAGACCCCGTCCATGATCCTGTGGGGGCCGCCCGGCTGTGGCAAGACTACGCTGGCGCGGCTGGTGGCCGAGGCCGGCGCCCAGCGGCTGGTGACCCTGTCGGCGGTGCTGGCCGGAGTGAAGGACGTGCGTGCGGTGGTGGATGCGGCGAAGACCCGGCGGCGCAACGGCGTCGGCACGCTGCTGTTCATCGACGAGATCCACCGCTTCAACAAGGGGCAGCAGGACGCGCTGCTGCCGCATATCGAGGACGGCACGCTCACGTTCGTGGGGGCCACCACCGAGAATCCGTCGTTTGCGCTGAACAGCGCGCTGCTGTCGCGGGCGCGGGTGTATCGCATGGAGGCGGTGGGGGCGGAAGCGGTCGAGTCCCTGATCGAGCGCGCCCTGGAGGATCCGGAGCGGGGCCTGGGCGGCCGCGGCCTGACACTGGATGCGGAGGAGCGTCAGCGCCTGGCGCGGGCCGCGGACGGGGATGCCCGGCGTGCCCTGAACTGGCTGGAGACCGCCTCCGACCTGGCCCGCGACGGGGCGATTACCGGAGACGCCCTGCGCGCGGTCATGGGCGCGCAGTCCCTGGCCTTCGACCGCCAGGGCGATGCCTTCTACGATCAGATCTCCGCGCTGCACAAGTCGGTGCGCGGTTCCGACCCCAACGCGGCGGTGTACTGGCTGACCCGCATGCTGGATGCCGGCTGCGATCCGGACTACCTGGGCCGGCGGCTGCTGCGCATGGCCTACGAGGACATCGGCCTGGCCGCAGTCGGGCTGGGCGCGCGGGTGCTCGCGGCCTGGCAGACCCTGGAACGCCTGGGCCGGCCGGAAGGTGACCTGGCGCTGGTGCAGGCGGTGATCGAACTGGCCGCCGCACCCAAGAGCAACAGTGCCTACGTTGCGCTGAACCAGGCGCGCGCGGCGATCCGCGAGACCGGGAGCCCGGGCGTGCCGCTGCATCTGCGCAACGCGCCGACCGAGCTGATGCGCGCGGAAGGCTTCGGGGCCGGGTACCGCTACGATCACGACGAGCCCGATGGCTTCGCCCGCGGGCAGGTCTACCTGCCGGAGGGTCTGGAAGACGAGCGCTTCTACAGCCCGCGCCGGGACGGCACCGAGCGCGCGCTGGCGGAGCGCCTGGACCGTCTGCGCGACGCGGGCGGAAACCCCGGCGGGGAGGGCTGACCGGGTTGCGCATCCGGCATCACAAGCGGTGGCTGACGGTGGCGGCGATCCTGTTCGGTGTGTCGCTGGCGTGGATCCTGCTGACCACCGAGTGGCCGAGCCTTGGCTTCCCGCTGGGCGAGGTGGAGGCCTGGCTGCGGGGCTGGGGTGCGGGTGCCTATCTGGTGTTCGTGCTCGCCTTCATGCTGCTGGCCCTGTTCCCGCTGCCCAGTACCTTCTGGATCCTGCTGGGCGGGGCCCTGTTCGGCCCCTTCACCGGCGCCGCCCTCAGCCTGCTGGCAGCGACCCTGGCGGCGGTCATTGCCTTCCTGCTGGCGCGTACCTGGCTGCAGCCCTGGCTGGCCCCGCGCATGGGCCCGCGCAGCTCGCGGCTGCGCGCCGATGTGGAGGCCGAGGGCTGGCGGGTCGTGGCCCTGACCCGCCTGGTGCCGGTGTTTCCGTTCGCCCCAACCAATTACGCCCTGGGGCTGGTCCGGCTGCCGCTGCCGGTCTTCGCGCTGACCACCATGGTCGCCCTGATCCCCAGCCTGTTCGCCTATGCCTGGCTGGGGCACGCCACCCGGGAGATCGCCAGTGGCGCCGACAGCGGGGTACAGCTGGGTCTGGCCCTGCTCGCGGTGCTGGCGCTGTTGCTGTTGCTGCCGCGCCTGGTGCGCCGCATCTGGCTGGGCCAGAAGACACTGCACACCGAGGCGCCAATGACTTCAGTGTCTCCCTCAGACCCAGGCGAGCAGGACCCCGATGCCCAGGGCGAGGAACAGCAGGGCGGCGAGCGCGCGTAACAGCCGCAGGGGCAGGTGGCAGGCGAAGCGCTGGCCCAGCCACACCACCGGGGCATTCGCGAGCACCATGCCGATGGTCGAGCCGATCACGACCAGGATCAGGCTGTCGAAGGTCGCGGCCAGCGCGCCGGTGGCGACCTGGGTCTTGTCGCCCATCTCGACCAGGAAGAACAGCACCGTGGTGGTCCAGAACACGCCGTGTTTCGACGCGGCCGGCAGCTCGTCCTCGCCATCCGGGACCAGTACCCAGGCGGCCATCACGATGAACCCGATCCCCAGACCCCAGCGCAGCCAGTCCTCCGGGATGCTGGCGCCGATCCACACGCCCGCCAGCGCGGCCAGGAAGTGATTGGCCAGCGTGGCCACCACGATGCCCCAGATGATGGGCCAGGTCTGCTGGTAGCGGCAGATCAGGAGCAGGGCGAGGAGCTGGGTCTTGTCGCCCATCTCGGCGATGGCGACGATGACGGTAGAGACGAGCAGGGCTTCCATGACGGTCTTCCGGGCCGGGTGGGTGGGCAAGACACGTGACATCGCACCACCCACCCGGCCACGGATCGGGGCGCCATGCCACAGGTCTCGCGGGGCCCGGTGCCGCATCGGCGGCGGGGCTGTCTGCACCACGGTCCTCCGGGCGGAGGATCGAATCTGTTGATGCAGACCCCGGTGAGGCAAGGCCACCCGGGTCGCTACTCCCCTGAAGCTGGCAGGACTCTAGTCATCCCGGTCCGCGCGGGCAAGGACGATCGCGGCTCCGGGCTGCGCCGCCGCCGGGGCTTGGGTAGCATGCGCGCGATGAAACGCTTCCTTTACTGGGTCGATCGGGCCCCCCTTTGGCTGTTCGCACTGCTGGTTGCGACCGTCGGCCTGGCCCCCTGGATCCCCGAGCCGCATGTCGCGGAGAAACTGCGCTGGCTGTTTGCCGGGGAACTTACCCGGCCACTCGATGTGCTCGACCTGGTCGTCCATGCCGTGCCCTGGCTGTTGATGGCGTTCAAGCTCTATCGCAACAGTCTCACCACGAAGGGCGCCCCCTGAGCCGATTGTTTCTCCCTGGCTTGTGGGAAATCGACGCGCCGCTTGCCGGCCGCTACCGATTTCGCACCTTTTCAACCCCGGGAGACTCCCATGCGCTTTATTGTTGCCGTCACCGCCGGTACCGACGACCCGACCCGCGCCACGCTTGGCATGATTGCCGCCAATGTGGCCAAGCAGCAGGGCCACGACGTGACCGTCTGGCTGCAGGGCGAGGCCGTGAACATCGCCAACCGCAACGTGTACGACAAGATCGTCGGCCATAACATGCCGGCAATGAAGGACATCGTGGATTCGCTGGTGAGTGAAGGCGTTCCGTTCTGGGCCTGCGAGGCCTGCGCCAAGGGTCGCGACGTCGGCGAGCACAACTTCCTGCCGAACGCCGAGATGGCCGGCATGGGCCACTACGTCCAGGCCGTCGCCGAGTTCGACCGCTCCATGAGCTTCTGATCGGCCGTGCCGTTCCGCGGGCGGGGCGTGATGCCCCGCCCGTTTTTGTTTGTACCCCCGCTGTCAGTCGGTCGAACTGGCACATCGCATGCTTGTTTGTTCCGGGAGTGATTCACGGACGACGAGCATGACCCAGAACACATCCCCGAATTTTTCCCTCGAAGAGTCCATTGGCGATTTCCTGGTCGCCTCGCGCAAGTGCGAGGTGGTGAGCCTGGAGCGCCTGCTGGAGGCGGTGCAGCTGGTCGGGCGCATCCGCGCGCTGGTGCATGCCCTGCAGCGCGAGCGCGGGGCCTCCAGCCTCTGGATCGGGTCCGGCGGCCAGCGCTATACCCGCGAACTGGAGCAGTACCGGGCCGAATCGGACGCCGCCGCGGCCGCGTTCCGCGAGCACCTGGATGGCTGGCTGGCCCCGGACGCCTGCGCCCATGGCCGCAGTCGGCTGCTGGGGCGCATGGCGCTGGCGCTGCATGGCCTGTCCGGCCTGGGCAGCCTGCGCGAGGAGGTCCTGGAGCTGACCCTGAGCCCGATGGACTCGACCCGCGGCTTCAGCGAGCTGATTCGCGCCCTGATGGCCCTGGTGTTCGAGGCTGCGGATTCGGCGACCGATCCCGAGGTCTCGCGGGCCCTGGTGGCCCTGCTGAACTTCATGCAGGGCAAGGAACTGGCAGGGCAGGAGCGCGCGATCGGGGCCGCCGGGTTTGGCGCCGCGAACTTCGAGCCCGAACTGCGCCAGGCGCTGGTCCATCGGATCGATGCCCAGGAACGGGCGTTCCGCATCTTCTCCGAGTTCGCGGCACCGGCGGCCTGTGCCGCCTGGCGCGAGCTGCAGACGGCGGCCTTCGCCGCCGACATCGAGCGTCTGCGCCGCCGGGCCTGTACCGAGGCCTCAGGGCACCACGACCCCGCCCGGGCCGAGGAATGGTTTGCCTGTACCACCGCGCGCATCGACGCGATGAAGGAGATCGAGGATCTGCTGGAGATGCACCTGAACGAGTGCTGCTCGGCACGCATCACGGCGGATCGCGCGGACCTCGGCGCGGTGCGTGACCGGGTCGCGCAACTCGCCGAGTCGGAACTGCGCGACAGCGTCCCGTATGCGGTGTTCTTCGGCGCGCCGGAGGGCCTGGAGCCCGCGCAGGAGGAGGGCGATGCCGCACTCAACGTACCGATCGTCGGACACTCGGTGATGGACTTGGTGCAGCGCCAGGCGGCCCGGCTGCAGTCGGTGGAGGATGAACTGCATGCGGCACGCCAGGCCCTGGCCGAGCGCAAGACCATCGAGCGTGCCAAGGCGCTGCTGATCCAGCACCGCGGCCTCAGCGAGGACCAGGCCTACAAGCTCCTGCGCCAGACGGCGATGAACCAGAACCGGCGCCTGGCCGAGGTCGCCGAGGCGACCGTCGCGATGTCCGACCTGCTGGGCAAGGGCGGCCTGTAGCTAACTCCCCGGGAAACGGATGCCGGCCCTGTGGGAGCGGGCTTGCCCGCGAAGCACCTGCCAGTGTCCGCGACTGGCAGGGGCTTCGCCGCCAAGGCGGCTCCTACAGGTAGTGCACCAGCGCGGTTCATCTGCACCGCCGGTGTGCCCCAGGGTGGTGCCGCTTGCGAGTGATATTCCCCTGCGAAGATTCGATTGAGTACCGGGAACCGTCCGATTTTTCCGCGTCAGGATAGGCTTTGCGCCCTATCGGTCGATCAGCAACGGCTAATTGGCACACCTCCTGCAGGAATACCGGCAAGACGAGCCAACGGCGGTTCGTCGCCTGACAACAGGGAGACCCGACGACCGGGCCTCCCACGGGACTGGACAAAGGCGTCCATCACCCGGCTGCAAACGCGGCCGGGCTGATAGGACGCCTTTTTTCGTTTTTGGGATGTGTTTGCTGACAAGGGGAGTGAACCCGCAATGACCGATCACACGAATGACACGAAAAAGACCTCCGGCCTGTCGCGCCGGCGTTTCCTTCAGGCCGGCGGCGTTCTGGCAGGGGGCGCCGCCTTGGGGATGCATCCGGATTTTTTCCGGTCGGCGGCCTATGCCGGGGGATCCGAAGGGCTGGAAAAGACCAAGCTCGAGTTCGGATTTATCCCCTTGACGGATTGTGCTCCGCTCGTAGTCGCCCAGGAGAAGGGATATTTCGCTCGCCACGGGCTCGACGTCCATGTGGCCAAGGAGGCTTCCTGGGCCAATATTCGCGACAAGGTCTCCGTTGGGAGCCTGGATGGCGGGCACATGCTGGCGGGGATGCCGATCGCCGCGACGCTGGGCGTGGGTGCTACCCAGCGCAACACCATCACGGGGTTCAGCATGGACCTCAACGGCAACGCGATTACCGTTTCCAACGAGCTCTACGACCGGATGGTCGAGGCCGATCCGGAGGCTATGAACGAACGGCCGATTTCCGCGCGCGCCCTGAAGAAGGTCATCGATGCCGACCAGGCAGCGGGCCGTGCCCCGATGACCTTCGCCATGGTTTTCCCCGTATCCACGCATAACTATGAACTGCGCTACTGGATGGCCGCTTCCGGGATCAACCCGGATCGGGATGTCCGCCTGGTTGTGATCCCGCCACCCCAGATGGTGGCCAACCTGCGCGCGGGCAACATGGATGGCTACTGCGTCGGCGAGCCCTGGAACATGCGTGCGGTGGACATGGGTATCGGCAAGACCCTGGTCACCAACTACGAGATATGGAACAACAATCCGGAGAAGGTGTTTGGCGTACTGGAGAGCTGGGCGGAAGAACACCCGAATACGCACCAGGCAGCGTTGCGGGCCTTGATCGAGGCCAACGAGTGGATGGACAAGCCCGAGAATCGCGAAGAAGTGGTGCGCATCATTTCGGGCCGCCGTTTTGTCAACGCCCCTGAACACGTAGTGGCCATGTCGATGACGGGGACGCTCCAGTTCAATCCGGACGGAGACCCCGAACCCTTCCCGGACTTCAATGTGTTCCACCGTTACGCGGCCAGCTTTCCGTGGCGCTCGCATGCGGCCTGGTTTGTCACGCAGATGGTTCGTTGGGGGCAGCTGGAAGAGCCTGTGGATATGCGTGCGGTGGCCGAAAAGGTCTATCGCCCCGAACTGTATCGGCAAGCGGCTGCAGAAGTGGGCGTCGCCTATCCCGAGATCGACTGGAAGACGGAAGGCACACGCAATGAACACTGGACCCTGGAGGCGGCCTCCTCGCCGATCGAGATGGGCCCTGACCGGTTCATTGATAACCGCGCCTATGACCCGGATGACCTTGTCGGCTATGTCGACGGTTTCGATGTACACAGTCGCAAGGTCGCCCTCGATGACCTCGCCGACGTCAACGGCTGAGGGAGGCCCACCATGTCCACCAATTACGCCGATATGCAACTGGCGGTTGAACGCGAGAACGACAAGGACGCCGAAGGTCGAACGGAGGCCGCCGCTGGCCGGGAAACCAAACCGGCGGAACGCAACGACACCGCCGGGGCGATCGAATCGGCACACGATGACCGATTCGAGGTGATGGCGGATATGTTCCAGCGCTGGATTCCTGTGCTGGCACTCCCGCTGATTGCGTTCGGATTGCTGCTGGGGGGCTGGGCCTGGCTGCAGTCGACGGTCTCGCCGGACCTCCCGACGCCCGGGCAAGTGTGGGCCGAGGCCGTCTACCTGCTAAGCGATCCGTTCTACGACTACGGTCCGAACGACATGGGGATCGGCTGGCAGGTGATGTATTCCCTTGGCCGCGTCCTGGCGGGCTTCGGCCTGGCAGCACTGGTCGGCATTCCGCTGGGCTTGATGATGGGCGCTTCGCTCTCGATGCGCCGCGCCATTAGCCCGGTCGTGCAGCTGTTGCGTCCCGTGTCCCCGCTGGCCTGGCTGCCGCTCGGTCTGCTGGTGTTCCAGGCGGTCAATCCCTCCGCGATCTTCGTGATCTTCATCACCAGCATCTGGCCGATCCTCATCAATACCGCGGCCGGGGTCCAGGCCATCCCGCGTGACTACACCAACGTATCCCAGGTGCTCCGTCTCGGGCGCCTGGAGGCGGCGCGCAAGATCCTGATCCCCGCAACCATGCCCTACATCCTCACCGGCATGCGGTTGGCGCTGGGGATTGCCTGGATGGTGATCGTGGCGGCCGAGATGCTCACCGGCGGGGTCGGCATCGGATTCTTTATCTGGGACGAATGGAACAACCTCAATGTCGCTTCGATCATCGTGTCGATCTTCGTGATCGGTCTTGTGGGCATCGCCCTGGACGCTGGGGTGGGCCTGATCAAGAAACGCTTCGACTACGCGCCCGCGTAAGGAGAAACACATGAGTCACTATCTCAATCTCGATTATCTGGACATGACGTTTGCGACTCCACGCGGGCCGCTCAACGTGCTGAACAACGTGAATCTGAAGGTCCAGAAAGGCGAATTCGTATCCATCATCGGGCATTCCGGCTGTGGCAAGTCCACCGTTCTGAACATCGTGGCTGGGCTGCTGCGCGCAACCACTGGGGGCGTTCTTCTGGAAGAGCGCGAGGTAGTGGAACCCGGGCCAGAGCGTGCCGTGGTGTTCCAGAACCACTCCCTGCTGCCCTGGATGACGGTGTACGAGAATGTCCGTCTGGCCGTTGACAAAGTGCGCCGCGGAGCTCCCCAGGCCGAGCGCGACGCCTGGACGCTGGAGAATCTCGAACGTGTCCACATGACCCACGCGAAGGATCAGTACCCCGGTGAGATCTCCGGGGGTATGAAGCAGCGCGTCGGGATCGCCCGGGCGCTGGCGATGGAGCCCAAGGTCCTGCTGATGGATGAACCGTTCGGCGCGCTGGATGCGCTGACCCGGGCACATCTGCAGGACGAGGTCATGAAGCTGCGGTCGGATCTGGGCAACACCGTGCTGATGGTCACCCACGACGTGGACGAGGCGGTGCTGCTGTCCGACCGCATCGTGATGATGACCAACGGCCCGGCCGCGACCATCGGCGAGATCCTGGAGATCGACCTGCCAAAGCCGCGCGAGCGCCTGGTGATGGCCGACAACGCGCAGTACAACCACTACCGGGCCGAGGTGCTGCGCTTCCTCCACGAGCGTCACAAGAATCCCGAGTCGGAGGCCGCGTGATGGATACCGCGAACGACAAGCCGCGGCTGGTCCTGATCGGCAACGGCATGGCCGGGATGCGCACGGTCGAGGAGCTGCTGAAGCTCAAGCCGGACATGTACGACATCACCGTGTTCGGTGCCGAGCCCTGGGGCAACTACAACCGCATCATGCTCTCGCCGGTGCTGGCCTCGGAGAAGACCGTCGACGAGATCATGCTGAACGACGATGCCTGGTATGCCGAGCGCGGCATCACCCTGCACAAGGGCCGACGCATCGAACGGATCGACCGCGTGAACCGGCGGGTGATCGCCGAGGACGGCACCGAGGCGCCCTATGACCGCCTGCTGCTGGCGACCGGCTCCGACCCGGTGATGATCCCGGTGCCGGGGCATGAACTGGAGGGCGTGGTCGCTTTCCGCGACATCCACGACGTGGACGCGATGCTCGCGGCCAGCCGCGCACACAAGCATGCGGTGGTGATCGGCGGCGGCCTGCTGGGCCTGGAGGCCGCCAACGGCCTGATGCGCCAGGGCATGGAGGTCACCGTGGTGCACCTGATGGAGCACCTGATGGAGCGCCAGCTGGATGCCGAGGCCGCCGGGATGCTGCGCGGCTCGCTGGAGGAGCGCGGCATGCGTTTTCGCATGGCGCATCAGACCGAGACGATCCTGGGCGAGGGCCGCGTCACCGGTGTGCGCTTCACCGACGGCAGCGAGGTCGAGGCGGATCTGGTGGTGATGGCGGTCGGCATCCGCCCGAACACGGCGCTGGCCGCGTCCGCCGGGCTGCACTGCGAGCGCGGCGTGGTGGTGAACGACACCATGCAGACCTATGACCCGTCGATCTACGCGGTCGGCGAGTGCGTGCAGCACCGCGGCGCCACCTATGGCCTGGTCGCGCCCTTGTGGGAACAGGCAAAGGTCTGCGCCAACCACCTGGCCGAGTACGGTATCGGGCGCTACGAGGGCTCGATGACCTCCACCAAGCTGAAGGTGACCGGGATCGACCTGTTCTCCGCCGGCGACTTCACCGGTGACGAGACCACCGAGGACCTGGTGTTCAAGGATGCCGCGCGCGGCGTCTACAAGCGCCTGGTGCTGAAGGACAACCGCATCCAGGGGGTCGTGCTGTACGGCGATACCCTGGACGGCTCCTGGTACTTCCAGCTGATGCGCGACGCCACGCCAGTGGCCGACATCCGCGAGAACCTGCTGTTCGGCCAGGCGCATATCGGCGACTCCGGCCACGGCGACGAGGCCTCGCGGGTCGCGGCCATGCCCGACGAGGCCGAGATCTGCGGCTGCAACGGCGTGTGCAAGGGCGAGATCGTCCAGGCAATCAGCGAGCACAAGCTGTTCACGCTGGAGGACGTGCGCGCCCACACCAAGGCGTCGAACTCCTGTGGGTCCTGCACCGGGCTGGTGGAGTCCGTGCTCGCCACCACGCTGGGTGGAGACTACTCCGACGCCCCGGCGAAAAAGCCGGTCTGCGCCTGCACCGACCACAGCCACGACGAGGTGCGCGCGGCCATTGCCCGCGACGGCCTGAAGACCATGGACGCGGTGTTCGAGGCCCTCGACTGGAAGACCCCGAACGGCTGCCATGTCTGCCGTCCGGCGCTCAACTACTACCTGCTGGCGGCCTGGCCGAAGGACTACCAGGACGACGCCCAGTCGCGCTTCATCAACGAGCGCGCGCACGGCAACATCCAGAAGGACGGAACGTATTCCGTCGTGCCGCGCATCTGGGGCGGAGTGACCACGCCGGCCGAGCTGCGCGCGATTGCCGAGGTGGCCGAGCGCTACCAGGTGCCCACGGTCAAGTTCACCGGCGGCCAGCGCATCGACCTGCTGGGGGTGCAGAAGGCCGACCTGCCGGCGATGTGGCGCGATCTCGGCGCCGCCGGGTTTGTCTCCGGCCATGCCTACGGCAAGGCCCTGCGCACGGTGAAGACCTGTGTTGGCTCCGAGTGGTGCCGCTTCGGCACCCAGGACTCGACCGGACTCGGCATCCAGCTGGAGCGGATGACCTGGGGCTCCTGGACGCCACACAAGTTCAAGATGGCGGTCTCCGGCTGTCCGCGTAACTGCGCCGAGGCCACGATCAAGGACCTGGGCGTGGTCTGCGTGGACTCGGGCTACGAGCTGCACGTGGGCGGCAACGGCGGGGTGAAGGTGCGCGCCACCGACTTCCTCTGCAAGGTGGAGACCGAGGTCGAGGTGCTCGAATACGCCGGGGCCTTCATGCAGTTCTACCGCGAAGATGCGCGCTACCTGGAGCGCACCGCCCCGTGGATCGAGCGCGTCGGCCTGACCCGGGTGAAGGAACGCCTGGTGGACGACGCCGAGAACCGCGCGGCGCTGTACGCCCGCTTCCTGGAGTCGCAGGAGGTGGCGCAGGTGGACCCCTGGGCCGAACGCGCCGCCGGGCATGCGGCGCACGAGTTCATCCCGATCAAGCCGGTGGACGCGGCCCCGCGCCAGGGGGTGTCGGCATGAGCTGGCTTGCGATCTGTCCGCTCGAGGACATCCCGCCGCTGGG
Organism: Thioalkalivibrio sp. ALR17-21; assembly: GCF_000420185.1. Classification (NCBI taxonomy): domain Bacteria; kingdom Pseudomonadati; phylum Pseudomonadota; class Gammaproteobacteria; order Chromatiales; family Ectothiorhodospiraceae; genus Thioalkalivibrio; species Thioalkalivibrio sp. ALR17-21. The sequence continues at coordinate 38,533 of NZ_ATUL01000019.1, forward strand.
TGCACGCGTGGTGGCGGGCCCGAACGGCGACATCGCCGTGTTCCGCACTGCGGATGACCGCGTGTTTGCCCTGCGCGACCAGTGCCCGCACAAGGGCGGGCCACTGTCGCAGGGCATCGTCCACGGCGAGCGCGTGACCTGCCCGCTGCACAACTGGGTGATCGACCTGCAGTCCGGCGAGGCCACCGGGGCGGACAGTGGGTGCACCCATGCCTTCCCGATCCGGGTGACCGACGGTCAGGTGTGGCTGGACCTCTCCGGCGCCACGGCCAACGCTGCGGACGATTCCGCGGCGGTGCCGTCCGCCTGCCGCGAGGCGGGCTGAGATGGCTGCGGAACAGTCGGTCACCCGTACGACCTGCCCCTATTGCGGGGTGGGCTGCGGCGTGGAGGTGACCGCGACGCCGGAAGGCGAGTTTCCGGTCGCGGTGCGCGGCGACCCCGCCCATCCGGCGAATGCCGGTCGCCTGTGCTCCAAGGGCGCGGCACTGGCCGAGACCCTCGACGACGAGGGCCGGCTGCTGCACCCGGAGATCGGCGGGCGGCGTGTCGACTGGGAGACCGCGCTGGATCATGTGGCGAACGGCTTTCGCGAGACCATCGCGGCACACGGGCCGGATGCGGTCGCCCTGTACGTCTCCGGGCAGATCCTGACCGAGGACTACTACGTCGCCAACAAGCTGATGAAGGGCTTCATCGGTTTGGCCAATATCGATACCAACTCCCGGCTCTGCATGTCCACCGCCGTGGCCGCCCATACCCGCGCCTTCGGGGTGGATGGCGTGCCGGGGAGCTATACCGACCTCGAGCAGGCCGATCTGGTCGTGGTGACGGGCTCCAACATGGCCTGGGCCCACCCGGTCCTGTTCCAGCGCCTGCAGGCCGCCCGCGCGGCGCGCCCGGAGATGAAGCTGGTGGTGATCGACCCGCGGCGTACGGCCACCGCCCAGGCGGCCGACCTGCACCTGCCGCTGGCGCCGGGTACGGATGCCTGGCTGTTCAACGGCCTGCTGGACCATCTGCGCCGGGAGGATGCGCTGGACCCTGGCTTCCTGGAGCGGCATGTCGACGGCTTCGCCGACGCCCTGGCGGCCGCGCGGGCCTCCAGCCCGTCGATCGCCGCGACCGCCGAGGCCTGCGAACTGGAGCCGGAGGCGGTGGCAACGTTCTTCCAGTGGTTTGCCCGTACCGAACGCACCGTGACCGCCTTCTGCCAGGGCATCAACCAGTCCGACAGCGGCGTGGACAAGGCCGGGACGATCCTCAATGTGCACCTGGCCACCGGCCGTATCGGGCGCGCGGGCATGGGCCCGTTCTCGCTGACGGGCCAGCCGAACGCGATGGGCGGGCGCGAGGTCGGCGGACTGGCCAGCCAGCTGGCAGCCCACATGGGCTTCGACGACGCGGCCCTGGACCGGGTCGGACGTTTCTGGGGCGCACCGAACCTCGCGCGCCAGCCGGGGCTGAAGGCGCTGGACCTGTTCCGCGCGGTCGAGTCGGGGCAGGTGAAGGCGGTCTGGATCATCGGCACCAATCCGCTGTTCAGCCTGCCCGAGGCCGCGCGCTTCGAGCAGGCCCTGGCCGCATGCCCGCTGGTCGTGGTCTCCGACTGCGTGCGCGAGACCGAGACCACGCGGGTAGCCGACGTCCTGCTGCCGGCGACCACCTGGGGCGAGAAGGACGGCACGGTAACCAACTCCGAGCGCCGCATCTCGCGCCAGCGCCCGTTCCGGGCGCCCCCGGGCGAGGCCCGCCACGACTGGTGGGCGCTGGCCCGGGTCGCGCAGCGCCTGGGTTTCGCCGACGCCTTTCCCTATACCCGCCCGGGCGAGGTCTTCCGCGAGCATGCGGCGCTGTCCGCCTTCGAGAACCACGGCACGCGCGACTTCGACATCGGCGCGCTGGCCGGGCTGTCCGACGCCGAGTACGACGCCCTGGAGCCGGTGCAGTGGCCGCTGCCGGCGGGGAGTCGGACGGGCGCCGAACACCTCTATGCCGATGGCCGTTTCTTTACCGCCAGCGGCCGCGCGCAGCTCGCGGCCGTGACCCCCCAGACTCCGACCGACCCAGTCGATGCCGAGTATCCGCTGCGCCTGAACACCGGCCGCATCCGCGACCAGTGGCACAGCATGACCCGGACCGCACGCACCCCGCGCCTGAGTGCGCATCAGCCGGAACCGTTCGTCGAGATCCATCCGGTGGATGCCGGACTGTTCCGGGTCCAGGCCGGCGATCTCGCCGAGGTGACCAGTCGCCACGGTCGTCTGCTCGCGCGGGTGCAGGTGAGCCGCGAGCAGCGCCCGGGCAGCGTGTTCGTGCCCATGCACTGGAGCCGGCCGATCGCGCGGCTCGCCCGAGTCGATGCGCTGGTGCCCGCGCATGTCGACCCGGTCTCCGGGCAGCCAGCGTTCAAGCATACGGCCGTGGCCGCCCGCCCGGCGACGCTGGACTGGCACGGCTTCGTGCTGAGCCGCGAGCCGATCGCCGCGCCGGAGGCGGACTATGCGGTCACCGCCCGCGGTCCCCGACACCTGCGCACCGAACTGGCCGGGCGGGGCGCACCGCCCACGATGGATGCGTGGCGCGAGCGCCTGGACGGGCCGGGGGAATGGCTGGAGTTCGCCGACCCCGCCGGGGGACGCTATCGCGCCGCGCGGATTCACGAGGGCCGGCTCGCCTGCGTGCTGTTCGCGGGCCCCGACCGGGGCTTGCCCGAGCGCGAGTGGCTGGCCGGCCTGTTCGCGGCCGAGACGATCAGCGATACCGAGCGCATGGCGCTCCTGACCGGGCGACCGCCGAACGGCCAGGCCGCGCGCGGACGCATGGTCTGCGCCTGCTTCGGCGTGGACGAGACGCGTATCCGGGCCGCGATCCGCGAGCAGGGGCTGGCCACCTGCGAGGCCGTCGGTGCGGCCCTCGAGGCCGGGACCAACTGCGGCTCCTGTAGCCCCGAGATCCAGACCCTGTTGAATGAAGAAGCCGAGGCGCCCACGGACCCCGTGGCGCGGGAGGGATAAGCATGGAACACCTGCCGATCTATATGCAGTTGCACGGCCGCGAGGCCCTGGTGGTCGGGGCCGGGCCGGTGGCCACGCGCAAGGCCGCGCTGCTGCTGGAGGCCGGGGCGCGGGTGCGCCTGCGGGCCCCCGAGTACAGCGCCGCCGCCGAGCGCCTGCTGCGCGAACAACCGGGGGCGATCCGCCGCGATCCGGGGATCTATGACACCGAATGCCTGGCGGGGGTGGCGATCGTGATCGCCGCGACCGACGACGCGGCGGTGAACCGTCAGGTCTCGGAGGACTGCATCGCGCGTTCGATCCCGGTGAACGTGGCCGACCAGCCCGAGCTGTGCAGCTTCATCCTGCCGGCGATCGTGGAGCGCGGGCCGCTGACCATCGCGATCGGCTCCGGTGGCCGCGCCCCGGTGCTGGTGCGCCTGCTGCGCGCGAAGATCGAGAGCCTGATCCCGGCCGGCTATGGCCGGCTCGCCGATCTCGCCGGGCGTCTGCGCGACCGGGTGCGCACCCACTTTGACAGCGTGAACGCGCGCCGCGCGTTCTGGGAACGGGCCTTTGCCGGGCCAGCCACCGAGTTCGCCCTGGCCGGGCGCATGGACGCGGCCGAGGCGCGCCTGGAGCAGGAGCTGGCGGATGCCTCGGCCCGCACGCCGGGCGAGGTCTACCTGATCGGCGCCGGGCCGGGCGATCCCGACCTGCTGACCTTTCGCGCGCTGCGCCTGCTGCAGCAGGCGGATGTGGTCGTCTACGACCGGCTGGTGTCCTCCGAGGTGGTGAACCTGGCCCGGCGCGAGGCCGAGCGCTTCTATGTCGGCAAGGAGCGCGACCATCACTGCGTGCCGCAGGAGGAGATCAGCGCGCTGCTCTCCCGACTGGCGCGCGAGGGCAAGCGCGTGGCGCGGCTGAAGGGCGGCGACCCGTTCGTGTTCGGCCGGGGCGGCGAGGAGCTGGATGTGCTGGCGCGCGACGGCGTGGCCTACCAGGTCGTCCCCGGCATTACCGCGGCCAGCGGCTGCGCCGCCTATGCCGGCATACCGCTGACCCACCGCGACCATGCTCAGTCGGTGCGGTTCATCACCGGCCATACCCGCGAAGGGCGGCTGGATGTGGACTGGTCGCAGCTGACCAGTACCCGCGAGACCCTGGTGTTCTACATGGGCCGCAAGGGCGTGGGCGAGATCTGCCGGGGGCTGAAGGGTGCCGGCCGCGCCGGGCAGACCCCGGCGGCGATCATCGAGAACGGCACCACCGCCCGCCAGCGCGTGGTCAGCGGCACGCTGGATAAGCTGGCCGCGCGTGCCGAGCGCGAGCAGGTGGGTTCGCCCAGCCTGATCGTGATCGGCGAGGTAGCGGCCTGCCACGCGCGTCTGGCCTGGTTCCAGCCGGATGCCGGGGCCGCCACGGTGTTTCCGCAGCCGATGCCGATGTCGGGGCCGGGGTCGCGGGCCGCGGCGGCGAGCGCGGCGTGACGGCCGCATCCGTCCTGCCGGAGGTGGCGGCCAGTGGCCTCGCGGGTCGCCGCGTCGCCTTGCCTGAGAGCCGGGCGCTGGAGGTCTTCGCCGGTCTGCTGGAGCGGCGCGGGGCCGAGGTCTGGCGCTGTCCCCTTATCGCGATCCACGACAGCCCCGACCGCACGGCGATCGAGGCCTGGCTGCACCGGGCGATCGAGGCGCCGTTCGACCGCCTGATCTTCCTGACCGGCGAGGGCTTCACCCGCCTGACCGGTTTTGCCCGGAGTGCCGAACGCGAGGACGCCTGGCTGGCGGCCGTGGCGCGGACGCCGACCCTGGTGCGCGGCCCCAAGCCGGGGCGGGCAATGAAGCCCTTCGGCGTGCGGCCGGATGCGATCGCGGCCACACCGACGACCGAGGGCATCATCGAAACCCTTTCCGGACAGGATCGGGCCGGGCAGCATCTGGCCGGGCAGCGTATCGGGGTGCAGCTCTACGGCGCGGAACCCAACCGCCGCCTGCTCGAGTTCCTGGAGCAGGCGGGCGCCGAGGTCTTTCCCGTCTGGCCCTACCGCTATGCGGACGCCGCCGCGACCGGGCGCGTGACCGGGCTGATCGAGGCCCTGATCGCGGGGGAGGTGGATGCGATCGCCTTCACCAGCCAGGCCCAGGTGCGGCGCCTGCTGCGTGTCGCCCGTGACTCGGGGCATCAGGACACGCTGCTGGCAGCGCTCGGCCGGACCGTCGTCGCCGCGATCGGCCCGGTGGTGGCCGAGGAACTGCGCACCCACGGCATTTCTCCCGCGGTGGTCCCCGAAGGCCGCTACTTCATGAAGCCGCTGGTCTCGGCGCTTACCCGGCATCTGCGGGCGGCTGCGTAGGGAACTTGTGGCCCGGGCGGATGGCCCACGGATTGAATCCCCTGCGGTGATCCGGGCCATGAAACCAACGTCCACACGGCGTTCGCGCCGATCCTTCCTGCGCTGGATGGCCGGCTCCGCCCTTGCGGCCGGTGCCGGCTCGCCGGTCACCGCCAGGGTCGCCACCGCCGCGCCCATGCTCTTGCCGACCACGTACGGGCGCAGGTCCGTGTAACGTTCGTCCAGGGCGCGGAGCAGGGCGCGGGCGTCGACGGCCAGGGCCGTGTGGCCGGCCCAGTACCCGGCCGAGTCGGTGCGGCCGAAACCGCGCTGGTCCGGGGCGTAGACCGCAATGCCGCTGGCGGCCAGCGGGCGTGCGAGGGCGTGCATGCTGCCGCCGTAGTCATTGAAACCGTGCAGGGCGAGGACCACCCGTTCGGGCTCGCGCGGACCCCAGCGGCGCAGCGGCAGTTCGCTCCCGTCGGGCATCCGGGCCAGACCCTGTTCCAGCCGCGCGGGCTCGGGATTCTCGGTGGCCGGTGCGGGAAGGCCGGCGGGCGTGGCGGCGCAGCCACCGAGCAGCAGGCCGACCAGCAGTGCCGGGATGAGACGGGCGAGGCGTGTCATGCGCGCTCCGGAGGCGGCGGGGGGGTCAGGGCTTGCTGCGCAGGTCCAGGTCATAGAGGTTGTCGCCGCCCAGCCGGAACTCGCGAAACGGCGGTCGCAGTGCCCGCGACAGCGAGTCGATCGGAGGCAGGGTGATGCCCGGGCGGCCGGAGCCGATGATCATCGGGGCGATGGTGAGATGCAGGCGATCCAGGGTGTCCGCGGCCAGGAAACGCGAGACGGTACGCCCGCCGCCCTCCACCAGCAGGCGGTTCAGGCCGCGCGCCTCGAGGTGGTCGCGCACCCGGCGGGGGGCAAAGCGTTCGCGCTGTTCGCCGTCGGCCATTACCGTCTCGACGGGCAGCTCCGCGCGTTCCACGTGGGCCGGCAGGTGATCGGGGGCATGCCCGGGCTTGTGCAGGACCAGGGTGGTCGGCCCGCCGGCCGCGAACACCTTGTGATCGGCCGCGAGGCGGCCTTCGGGGTCCAGCACCACGCGCAGCGGATTGCGGCCCTCGACCTCGCGCACCGTCAGCTGCGGGTCGTCGCTGGCGACGGTGCCGGCACCCACCACGATGGCATCCACCAGGGCCCGCAGTCGGTGCAGGTGGCGGATGTCCTCCGGTCCGGTCACGTACTGGGAGTGCCCGGTATGCGTCGCGATCCGTCCGTCGAGACTCTGTCCCAGCTGGCCGATGGCGATGGTGTCGGGTTCGAGGATCGGGCCGTAGAGGTCCAGGACCTCGTGGGCGGCCGGGGCCAGCGGGCCCGGCAGGGGCTGGCAGGCCGCATTGTCACAGCGGGTCAGCAGCCATCGCCAGGCCCGCGCTTCGGTGATGATTTCTTCGCTCATGGCTTCTCCCCGAGCAGGGTTTGGGGACGGCGGCGGGGCAGTTGGGGTAGTCTGACCGTTCGAGGAGCTAACTTCATCAACCCGACTCCGTATGGAAGTACCCGATGCACAACGCCGATCGCGGGATCTTTGACCTTCGCCGGGGCCATCCGATTCGTGTCAGCGGTTCCGGAACGGATGTCCTTGCAGCGGCCGTCGAGGGCCTGACACCGGGACAGCTCGATCGTCTGACCGTGATGACCGGCGGACGGCCCCGTCTGATTCTAACCCCCCACCGGGCGTCGGCAATGGGCTGGCCGCAACCGCTGGAAGAAGGCTGGGAAGGCGTGGCGCTGCAGCCGACCGGCACGGTGGATCCGGAATCGCTGTTTGTCCTCGCCAGCGCGCCCGAAGGCTCCGATGATGCCAGTTCCGCCGCCCGCCTGCTGGAAGGCGCGGTGCTCCAGCGCGCCGGCGAGAGCGAGGCCGCCGCGCTGGAGCTGGTTCGTGCCGGTCGGCTGCTGCCGGCGGTGGTGACGGCCTTCATCCCCGATCCGGAGCCCGAGGCGATCGCCTCGGCGGTGGCAGACGGCATGCTGCTGGACGTGGACGCCGCGCAGGCGCGCGAGGTGGCGGAGCATCCGCGCCTGGAGCTGGCGCATGTCAGCGAGGCCCCGGTACCGCTGGCGGACGCTCCGGTGACCCGGTTCATGCTGTTTCGCGAGGGCAACGGGATCCAGGAACACGTGGCGGTGGTGATCGGCGAGCCGAGCCGCTGGCCGGATCCGGTGCCGGTGCGCCTGCATTCGGCCTGCCTGACCGGCGACCTGTTCGGCAGCCTGCGCTGCGACTGCGGGGATCAGCTGCGTCGCGGGGTCAAGATGATCAACGACAGCGGTGGCGGGGTGCTGCTGTATCTCGCTCAGGAAGGCCGCGGCATCGGTCTGGCCAACAAGCTGCGCGCCTACACCATGCAGCATGCCGGCATGGACACCATCGACTCCGACTGCCAGCTCGGCTTCGGTGCCGACGGGCGCCGCTACGAGGCGGCGGTAGAGATGCTGGAGTTCCTCGGGATCGACCGTGTGCGCGTGCTGACCAACAATCCTGCCAAGATCGACGCCCTGCGTGCCGGCGGGATCGAAGTGGCGTCGCGCGAGCCGGTGCATGGCACCGTCAACCCGCACAACCTGCGCTATCTCAGCACCAAGGCGGATCGTGGCGGGCACTGGCTGGAAGAACTGCTCGCCGCCGAGGCCGAGCGCGGCTAGGGGGGTGCTCAGACCCCCTTGATCTGATCGTCGCGCCAGGCGTAGAGGAAGCGCTGCTGCGACTCGGTCAGGGTGTCGAGGCCGATGCCCAGGGTCTCCAGCTTGAGCTCGGCCACCTCGCGGTCCACCGCGTCGGGCACCGGGTGGACACCGGGCTCCAGCCCCGCCGCGCGCTCGACCAGATGGCAGGCGGCGACGATCTGCATGGCGAAGGTCTGATCCATCACCTCGGCCGGGTGGCCCATGGCGGTGGGCGTGGCCAGATTCACCAGCCGGCCCTCGCAGACCAGATGCAGGCGGCGGCCGTCGGCCAGGCGATACTCCATGATGCCCGGCCGCGCTTCGTGCGGCGGCTCGACGCTCAGCCCCGCCAGCGCCTCGGCGTCGATCTCCACGTTGAAGTGGCCGGCGTTGGCCAGCAGCGCGCCGTCGGCCATCGCCTCGAAGTGCTCGGCGCGGATCACGTCGCGGTTGCCGGTGGTGGTGATGAAGATCTCGCCCCAGGCGGCCGCCTCCAGCATCGGCATCACCTCGAAGCCGGCCATGTGGGCGCGCAGTGCCTGGCGCGGTTCGATCTCGGTGATCGCCACCCGCGCCCCCAGCGCCCGCGCCTTGGCGGCGATGCCGAGACCGCAGTCACCAAAGCCGGCCACCACCACCCGCTTGCCGGCCAGCAGCAGATTGGTGGTCAGCAGCAGGTTGGTGAGCGACGACTCGCCGGTGCCGTGGATGTTGTCGAACTCGTGCTTCATCGGCGTGTTGTTCACCGCATAGGCGGGGAACGGCAGGGCGTCGGCGCGCGCCATCGCCTGCAGCCGCTGCACGCCGGTGGTGGTCTGCTCGCACATGCCGATGAACTCGTCGAGCAGCGCCGGGCGCTGGTGGACCAGCCGCGCAGTCAGCTCGGCGGCGTCGTCGAGGATGAAGCTCGGTCCGTGGTCCAGCGCCTGCAGGTGCAGAGCTTCCAGCTCTTCCTCGGAGACCCCGCGCCGGGCGTAGCCGGTGATGCCGTCCTGCTCGTTGAGGGCGGCGACCACGTCGTCCTGGCTGGAGCCCGGCTCGCTGCCGGTGAACACCACCTCGGCGCCGGCGGTGGCGAGCGTCTCGACGAACACGCCCGTCTTGGCCTCCACATGGGAGCAGACACCCAGGGTGATGCCGGCCAGCGGCCGGCTGTGGCCGAGGCGTTCACGCAGGGCGGCGTGCACCGGCATGTGCTCCCGTGCCCAGGCGAGTTTCTGGCGACCCTGTTCGATGTCCGCGGCCATGACGTCCTCCCGTGAATGCGAAAGGCGGGAGTGTGCCGCGCCCCGGTGGGGACGTCCACCGTCGTCAGAGCAGGGCCACCACGAGGATGGCCACCAGGCCCAGGGCGAGCAGGCCGAGCATGACCACGGGCGAGGCCCCCGCGGCACGCTGCGCCCGCCGGCCCGCGCGGCCCTTGAAGGTCATCGCCAGGGCATGCGAGGCGGCATCGAGATGAGCATGCAGTTCCGCGTGCAGCCGCCGCGACCGTTCTTCATCGAGGGGTTCGAGAATCCGGCCTTCGACTCGTGCCCGGCCGTTGTCGAAGCCGACGGTCACGATATCCACCGGCCAGTGGCGTTCGGCGCGGAACAGGTCGACCAGCGCGGTCTGCGCGCTGGGGCTGGTCCTGAGGGCCTCGTGATCTGCTGCAGAGGCGGCGCTAATGCGCACACGCCGGGTCAGCCGTGAATCCGGCAGGGGGCGTTCCAGCGGCCCCAGCAAAGGGCGCAGCAGGCGCTGCCACCAGCGTCGGCGCCGGAGGATCAGACGAAGGTCCGGCGGGGCGTCCCGCTCGATCCGGAGCAGGTCGCCGGACGCGGCTGCCTGCGACGGGGTCCCGGGGGACGCGCCCGATGCGGGCCCGGGCAGGTCCGCGCGCAGCGGGGCGGGGTGCCCGGGCGGATGCATGGGTGAATGCATGGGTGAAGGTCCCTCCGATTCAGCATCTTGGCCAGACCTTGAGGGAATTCACACGGCGGAACAATACACCCAATGGGCCATTCCGTTAGCCGGGCGTGAAGCCGCGCGGCCCGCGCCGCGTCGGGCTACTGCATGACCCAGTTGCCGTAGACGTCGCGGCAGGCGGTGCCGGTGATGGTCTCCGCTTCGCCGTCGATGGTCGCCAGCACTTCGTATTCGCGGCACGGGCGGCCGTCGCGTTCATAGGTACGTTTCGGCGTGGCCCGGTACTGCTGTCCGGTGTTGGGATTGCGCCACTCCCGGGTTTCGCGGTCGGGGGCGGTCTCCAGGGTCTGCTGCACGCGCATGCGGTCGACCTCGTCCATGGAGCGGCCGATGGCACCGCCAATGGCCGCACCGGCGAGGGTCCCCGCGATGGTGGCGGCCATCTGCCCGCGGCCGCCGCCGATCTGGCTGCCGATGACGCCCCCGGCCGCGCCGCCGATGACCGCGCCGGTCTGTTCGCGGGTGGGAGGGTGGGTGCAGGCGGCCAGGGCCAGGGCGGTGCCGCCAACGATGGTGACGATGAGGGACTGGCGAACGAACTTCATGGTTTTCTCCCCACGGCCGCCCACCGCGCCGCGTGAATGCGGACCTGCAGCCTTGACGTGCCGTTGTAATGGTTCCATTCAGGAGACCCCGCAAGCTGTATCCGGGTTCCCGGCGGCCACGGATCCCGTGCATCCGGTTCCAGCGCATTGAACCAGATCCCCTGCAGGTCACCATCGGCCGTCTCCAGACGCAGCCGCAGATGGCGTCCGTCGCCCATCCGGCGCAGGCCGCGCAGTTCGCCTTCCCAGACGAACACCGGGCGCGGGAAACCGCGGCCCCAGGGGGCGAGGGCGTCGATCTGCTCGAGGGTCCCGGCCGCCAGGGCACGCGGGGACGGGCCCTCGCCATCGATCTCCAGCACCGGGCCGGGTGTCCAGCCGTGCTCGCGCTGACTGTCGGCGCAGACCCGTTCCCAGGCCCGGGCCAGGCGTTCGCGGTCGGCGCGGGCCAGCGTCAGGCCGCCTGCCTGCGCGTGGCCGCCGTATTTCTCCAGCAGATCGGGTTCGGCGGCGGCCATCGCGGCGAATGCATCGGCGACATGGAAGCCGGGCACCCCGCGCGCGGAGCCGGTCACCCGCCGGTCGCACTCCCATACCGGCGATACGCACAGCACCGGCAGGCCGCGGGCCTCGACCATGCGCGAGGCGATGATGCCGTGTACCCCCGGGTGGCCGTCGGGCAGCCACAGGCACAGACCCGAGACCCCGCGGGCGGCGGCCCGGGCGGCCTCCTCGCGGGCACGCACGGTGAGCTCGCGCTCGATGCGGCGCCGGTTTTGGTTCTCTTCGTCCAGAGCCGACCACCAGTGCTCGGCTTCCGCTTCGTCCTCCGCCAGCAGGAAGCGGACCCCGGCCATTGCCTCGTCCAGGCGGCCGCGGGCGTTGATGCGCGGGCCCAGGCCGAAGGCCAGGTCGGATTCATCCAGCGGGCGCTCCCCGCCGGTGAGCCGCCGCGCCGCGACCCGCCAGCAGGGGCGGGTGTCGTCGGCGTTCATGCGCCGCAGGCCCTGATGGACCACCACCCGGTTGTTGAGGCTGTCGCCCAGCGTCACGCAGTCGGCCACGGTGCCCGCGGCCACTTCGGCCAGCAGGTCGATCAGCAGTGCCCGCCCGGCGGCATCCTCGCGCCCGGTGTCCTGCTGGCGCAGGCGGTGGACGCGCATCAGCAGCAGCCAGGCCACCATGCAGCCGGCGATGGCGGGGTCGCCATAGCGGCTGTCGCTGCGCGCCGGGCTGACGCAGGCCAGCGCCGAGGCGGGCACGCCGTCTGTCGGGATCACGTGATGGTCGGTGACGATGGTGTCGATGCCGGCGGCGTGCAGGCGGGCGATGCGTGCCTCGTCGCCGGATCCGTTGTCGGCGGTGATTACCAGATCCGGCCGGGGGTGGGCGGCGAGGATACGGTCGGCCAGGGCATCGGACAGGCCGTAGCCCTCGCGCAGCCGGTGGCCGATCCAGGACTGCAGACGCACCTCCGGGTGACCCAGTACCCGGGTCAGGCCGCGATACAAAAGCGCGTGACTGGTGACCCCGTCGACGTCGTGGTCGGTTTCCAGGGCCACGGTCTCGCCGGCCTCCAGCGCCCGCAGGATGCGCCGTGCCGCCGTGTCCAGATCGGGCAGGGCATCGGGGGGCGTCAGGGCGCGCAGCGGGCGTTCGACGAAGCCGGCCCGCAGGACCTGCGTGTCGGTCTCGCTCACCCGGGCGGCGATCAGGCGGGCCTGCAGCGGGGTCAGTCCGGCCGCGCGCGCCGCGGCCTCCACGTCCGGGTCCGGCTGGCGCCGGACCCAGGTCGGCTCCGGCGGGGGCGCAAGGTTCTGATCAGGCGGGGGATCCGTGCTGGACATCGGGGCACCGCGACCGTGGGTCGTCGGGAAACGGGCGCACAGGATAGAGGGGGCGGCGCGTACCGGGAAGTGTCCCGTCCGCGGGCAGGGCAACGCCCGTCCCGGGAAGCGGTTCGGTCCGTCAGTGGTCGGACGCCGCCGCGGGCCACAGGGCCGGCCACAGGCGCAGGGTCAGCAGCGCCAGCCCGGCCGTGGCGAGGGTGATCCCGGCGGCGGCCAGTGCCGGACCGACGAGCCAGCCGCCGATGGCGGTGACGGCGGCCCCGGCGTTGAGCAGGCCCCACTGGGTCCAGGACCACGGGCCCGCGCGCACCGGCCGCTCCATGAACCGCGGGATCATGTGTTCCGCCAGCCCGGCGATGAACGGGGTGATAAAGCCGAGCAGGAAGACATGCAGCGCACCCGGCCATGGCCCGTCGGGTGGCAGCAGGCCGCCGTGCAGCGCCAGCAGGCCCCCGGCGATCGCCAGCCACACGACCGCGGACAGCAGATGGGCACGGCTGGACGGCGCCAGGGCGATGCCCACCGGCGCCGAGTGGCCGCTGCGCTCGGGCGTGCCGGCCACGATTTCGCGCGCCTCCTCCGGACTCTGCACACCGACCCCGCGCAGTTCGCCGTCCACGACCAGTGCGGGGACGGTCTTCAGGCGCAGCCGCTGGACCAGTTCGCGGCCTTCGGGCGTGCCCATGTCCACCACGCTGAAGTCGAACTCGCGTTCGGCCGCGATCTGGCTCCACACGGCCTCGGCCGAATCGCAGGAGGGGCACCACTGAGAGACAAGAAGCTGTACGCGCATGCGTGCCTCCGGGATCAGTCGGCGCAGCGCATGCACTGCACGCCGTAACGTTCGATCCACTGTTCCAGCGACTCGCGGGCCCGCTCCCCGGTGTACAGGTGCTCGCGCGCGGTCTCGGGGTCGTCCGGGCGCAGGCGCAGCAGCCAGGCCTCGTCGTAGGGTGCACGGTTGACCAGGTCGGGCTGTGCGGTCACCGCGGTATTCACCTCCTCGATGGTGCCGTCGAACGGTGCGGGCACTCCGCCGGCCCATTTGCCGGATTCCAGCCGTGCCAGCGTCTTGCCCTGCCTGCGGTGCGTGCCGGGGCGCTTGAACGTGGTGTACTGCAGGCGCCCGGCCATGGTCTGCGCCGGGTCGGTCAGCCCCAGGGTAAAACAGCCGTCGGCCTCCTCGCGGGCCCACAGGTAATCCAGATCGTAGTAGAGATCCTCGGGGATCTCGCAGCCGCGATATTCGCTCATGATCAGGCCTCCCCGGGGCCGCGCCGGCGCACCGTGAGCAGGATGTTGAGGGTGAACAGCAGCATGGCCGCCCAGGTCAGCAGGCCCCCCGCGAGCAGGATCTCGCGGCTGCCGGCCAGCCAGCCGGCGGCCATCGCCGGCAGACCGGCGTTGGCCAGCACGAACTGGGCATCGGCGGTGCGCTCGGAAAACAGGTTGCGTCCCGAAAAGCGGGGCAGGGCATGGAGGCCGATCCCGTAGATCATCATGGTGACGAAGCCCAGCAGCATCAGGTGGGCATGCAGGCGCACCGCATCGCCGGTGATCGTGCCCGGCGCCAGCAGCCAGAGGACGGCCACCCCGCCACCGAGCAGGGCATAGACGAGAGCGATGGTGATGAACAGACGGTTGCGCGTCAGCACGCCTTTCTCCATTCCGAAAAGATTTATACTGAATCAACCTTATAGTCGGAAGGTGTCGGGGTCAACGTATCTGTGCTAGAGAAAAAGGGGTTTTGCAATCCACGGTAAGAAAATAGAACTTGCTAATTACATACATCTGCGATTAGCGTTCCCGGCTCCACCTGAATACCGAGGAATGTCTGCATGCTGGAATCCGGGACCCGCGAGATCGTCAAATCCACCGTGCCCGTGCTGGCGGAGCACGGCGAAACCATCACCCGGCGTTTCTATGCCCGGATGTTCGAGGCCCATCCGGAGCTCAGGAACGTCTTCAACCAGGCGCATCAGGCCGCCGGTGAACAGCCGCAGGCCCTGGCCCGGGCAGTGATGGCGTGGGCCGAGCACATCGACGAGCCGCAGGTGCTGGAAGACACCGTGCGCCGGATCGCACACTAGGGAAACACTGATCAATGTACACGTTCGCGCTCGAGTCGCTTTTGCGTGCGAACAAGGCGCGGCGACCGCCGTGCAGTCATTCTGCACAAGGGAGCCGCAACGCCGTGCGCGCGCCCGTTTTTGATCAACAACGGGCGGCCGAGCCCCT